>NZ_JBARZC010000261.1:0-2659 GCF_049649345.1 Henriciella sp.
GTCACGCCGTCCAGCGACAGTAGCGCAATCAGCTTGTTGATGCCGGTGTTGATGAGGTGGATCGAGGTCGACTCCAGCGGCTCCATAAATCCTGCAGCCAGCCCGATCGACACGACATTCTT
This sequence comes from Henriciella sp., assembly GCF_049649345.1. Taxonomy (GTDB): domain Bacteria; phylum Pseudomonadota; class Alphaproteobacteria; order Caulobacterales; family Hyphomonadaceae; genus Henriciella. Next base: position 123 of record NZ_JBARZC010000261.1, read on the forward strand.
GTTCCAGAATTTCTTCCGGTGGCCCGTCTTGAAGCGCAACATGCGCGGCTCTGCCGTCGCCTCTGTGTCGAGATTGCCCATCAGCGTGTCATGGGCGGCCTCATCATTTGTAAAATTGCTCGAATAGACATGGCCATTGCCGGTGCGATGCTGCAGCGGGATCCGCCATTGCCAGCCCGCATCGCGCGCGATGGAGCGGGTGCGCGGGATAAGCGGCCCGTCGCCTCGCCTGGTCGGCACGGCGATCGCGCGGTCGACCGGCAACCAGTGCGACCAGTCGACAAAGCCTGTCTCCAGAGCGCCTTCGATCAGCAGGCCGCGAAAGCCCGTACAGTCAATGAACAGGTCGGCTTCGAGCACCTGGCCGTTCTCAAGCTCAATCGATGTGACAAAGCCTGTCTCGCCGTTCTGATTGACGCGTGTCACCTTGCCTTCGACCCGCTCAACCCCGCGGCTCTCGGCCTGCTCGCGCAAATAGGCGGCATAGAGAGAGGCGTCAAAATGGAAGGCATAGGCGATCTTCGACAGAGGTGAATTGCCCGCATTGACCGGCCGCATGAACTTCGCCTGCCGCGCCGCAATCGCCTGTAGCGAATACTGCTCGGTCGTGTCCGGCCCATAATCCTGTCCGTGATGTTTCAGGAAGAAAGCGTGGAAGGACACCCCGTCCATATCGAGGCCATAGGGCCCGAACGGGTGAATATAGGAATCGCCCTTCCTGCCCCAGTCCTGGAATTCGATGCCGAGCTTGAAGGTCGCTTTCGTCTTCCTGATGAAGTCGGTCTCATCGATGCCGAGCGAGCGGTTGAACGTGCCGATCTGCGGGATGGTCGCCTCGCCGACGCCGACTGTGCCGATCTGTTCGGACTCAACCAGCTGAATCTCGCAATAATTGTTCTTCAGCAGCTTCGACAGCGCCGCCGCCGTCATCCAGCCGGCGCTTCCGCCGCCGACAATCAGTACTTTTCGAATTCGGTCTATGGTCATGGCATCGGTCTCAAACTGTCAGTTTTTCGGCGGCGCAGTAGCGGTCGATATAGGCCTGATGGGTCGGCATCTTGCTAGCCACATCCTGCATCAACCGGTGAATATGCTGCATGGTCTGCAGGGCTTTTTGCGGCTCGATCGTATCGACCATCGGGTCCCAGGTGCGCGGGCGAAGTCCCTGGCCGAGCATCACGGCGAGCCAGTTGGACTCGCCGAACAGCTCGTCCTCGAAGCGGAAAATCCGGCCCTTCGAGCAGAACAGGTCCATCTTGCGCTGCAGCGTGTCAGGAATGTCCATATGGCGCACATAGCGCCAGAAGCCGGTATCCTCGCGCTCTGTCGCCTTGTAGTGCAGGATCAGGAAATCCCGGATGTGCTCGAACTGCATCGCGGTGAGCCGGTTATATTCCTCGCGCTCGACGCGGGCAAAACTTTTGTCCGGCATCAGCGCAATCAGTTTGGAAATGCCGGCCTGGATGAGGTGAATACTGGTCGACTCCAGAGGCTCCATGAAACCCGCAGACAGCCCGATCGCGACGCAATTCTTCTCCCAGAACCGCTCGCGCCGCCCCGTTGTGAAGCGGAGCTGTCGCGGTGAGGCGGCAGGCTCTGCATCGAGCGTCTCCAGGAGCAGGCGTTCGGCCTCCTCATCGCACATGAACTCACTGGAATAGACATGACCGTTGCCGGTCCGATGCTGAAGCGGGATGCGCCACTGCCAACCCGCCGGCCGCGCCATCGCCTTGGTGTAAGGGATCGGATCACCCCGCCTGTGGCTCGGCACGGCAATCGCGCGGTCGCAGGGCAGCCAGTGCGTCCAGTCCTGGTAATCAACGCCAAGCGCCTTGCCGATCAGCAGCGCCCGGAAGCCGGTGCAATCGATGAAGAGATCGCCTTCAATCTCTTCGCCTGAGTCCAGCAGAACATGATCGATAAATCCGTCTTCGCCGCGAAGCGTCGTGCCAACCACTTTGCCTTCTGTGCGCATCACGCCGCGGCCTTCGGCAAGCCGTCTCAGATAGCGCGCATAAAGCGTCGCATCGAAGTGGAAGGCATAGGCGAGCGTGGAGAGTACAGAGCGCGGATCGGCCCCCGGCGTCAGAAACTTCCCCTGCCGCGCGGCGACCGCCGACATGCAGAACTGCTCGATGGGCGGAATGGATTGCTCGCGCGAATATTTCAGCCAGAACTGGTAGAATTTGACCGCTTCGATATCGAGCCCGAACTCGCCGAACGGGTGCATATAGGCATGGCCAGGGCGCAGCCAGTCGACAAATTCGATGCCGAGCTTGAAGGTCGCCTGTGTGGCGGCGACGAACTCATTCTCGTCGATGCCGAGCAGCTGGTTGAACGCGTTGATCGGCGGAATTGTCGCCTCGCCAACCCCGACCGTGCCAATCTCGTCGGATTCGATCAGCCTGATCTTGGTGCGCCCATTCGCCGTGATCCGGCTGAGCGCAGCGGCTGTCATCCAGCCGGCCGTGCCGCCGCCAACAATCACAATCGTCTCGAGCGCCTCGTCAGACAGCATCAGCCAGCCCCCTCTTCTT
>NZ_JBARZC010000262.1:0-7769 GCF_049649345.1 Henriciella sp.
CAGAACATCCGCTCATGCAGCTGTCCGGGCACGACTTCCCAGTATCGCACCTTGTCGAAGGCGAAGATCATCAGCGCCCATTGCATGAAGACCAGCACTGCCACGACCAGGTAGAACATGTTGCTCATGCGGATATCGAGCTGGGCAAGGAAGTCGGCAATCGGCCCGGACAGATTGGCAAAAGTGAGCAGAATGAAGCCGATAACGAGGATCAGGCCGAAAATCACCGAATTGGCCCCGCGCAACCGGACCGTCGTCGAGAAGATCACGAAGGCCAGCGTGAACACGAAGATCAGGCCAAGCACTTTCTGATTGACCAGTTCGCTCACAAGGCCCGACGCCTGGAGGACGAAAAAGACGAATCCCAGAAGCCAGATCGGCCACCAGTAGAGTATGGGCGAATGGGTATAGACCTTCATTGGCTGCAGCACGTTGCGGTCAAGCACCTCGCCTTTGCGCGGCTTTGGAGATTTTGCACCGGACTTGGAGACCGACGCGGTTGGCGGCGGGGGCGGCGGCCCTCCATCTGGGGGCGGAAGCGGACCGCCCGGCGGTGGTGGTGCTGGTGGTGTCGTATCGCTCATCGCGTCTCCCCCTTGCTGTCAGTCGCCTTGCGCATCTTAGCCAAGCACGGGCAAGTCACAAACACTTCTCGGATAACGGGGTCGTTTTCATTCCCCTACTAGGCGAGCGGGGCTGATTTGATAGGGTGATGACAAATCGTTTAGCCGGAAGGAAACCTCCATGAAGATCTCTCGACTGCTTGCTGCCTCAGCACTCGCCATTTGTGTTGCTAGCGCAGGCGCATCTGCACAGCAATCGACGCCAGCTCCGGGGACGGGTCTGCTCGATCTCTACACCTATTTCCACGCAAATCCGGAACTCTCATTCAAGGAACAGACCTCCTCTGAAATCCTTGCGGCCGAACTGCGCGACCTCGGCTTCAGCGTAAGCACAGGCATCGGGGACGATTGGGTCCGCCAGAAATCCATGAAGGATGAAGGCACGGTCCGCGACGGCGTTGGCGGCTATGGCGTTGTTGGCGTGTTCGAGAATGGGGACGGCCCGACCGTCCTCATCCGCGCTGACATGGACGCCCTGCCCGTGCCCGAACAGACCGGCGTTGAGTATGCATCCGAAGTGATAAGCACGACCTGGACAGGCGTCGAAAGCCCCGTCATGCACGCCTGCGGGCACGACGTGCACATGACAAGCTGGGTCGGCACGGCGCGCGAACTGATCGCCAACAAGGATGACTGGTCGGGTACGTTGATCATGATTGCTCAACCGGCCGAAGAGATCGGCCTTGGTGCAAAGGCGATGATTGAGGATGGCCTCTATTCGGACTTCCCGGTACCGGACTACAATCTCGCGCTCCACGTCTCGGCGTCGGCCCCTGCGGGCACGATCGCCTATTCGTCAGGCTATGCACTCGCCAATGTCGACAGTGTGGACATTATCGTCAAAGGCGTTGGCGGGCACGGCGCCTATCCGCACACGACGAAAGACCCGATCGTCATCGGCGCATCGATCGTGACGGCGCTCCAGTCGCTGGTCTCGCGCAATACCAACCCGCAAACGCCTGCGGTCGTCACGGTTGGCTCATTCAAGGCCGGCGCCAAGCACAATATCATCTCCGACCAGGCCGAGCTGTTGTTGACCGTCCGTTCCTATGATGACGCAACGCGCCAGATGCTGATCGACGGCATTGAGCGGATCGCCAAAGCGCAAGCCGAGGCGTTCGGGGCGCCGGAACCGGAAATCCGCGTCGATTCAGACTACACGCCATCGACCTATAATGACCCTCAGCTGACCGAACGCGCCATCGCATCCATGAAAAGCGTGCTTGGAGATGAGAACGTCACCTCGGTCACGCCTGTCATGGGCGGTGAGGACTTCTCACAGTTTGGGCGCACGACGCAGGATGTGCCTGGCCTGATTTTCTGGCTGGGCGCTGTGGAGAAGGAAAAATTTGAGAAAGCGCAAGGCGGGCCGCTACCACTGCCTTCGCTCCACTCACCCTTCTTTGCCCCTGATCCGGAACCGACGATCGACACCGGCGTGAAAGCCATGACGGCAGCTGCGATGGCACTCTTCGAGGAAAGTTAAGGCGCTGCGATAGTCAGATTTTGGCGAGCCAGTCTATGAGGAGCGCGTTGACGTCGTCGGCGCGCTCCTGCTGGGTCCAGTGACCGCAACCCTCCAGCAGATGCGAGCCCATAAGGTTGGGCACATGCGGCTTCATGGCCGCAACCATGTCGCCCGGCGCATTCTTGAGGACGAGGTCCTTGGTGCCGCCAATGAACAGCGCCGGCTGGCGGATCGTCTGATCGCCGCTGGCGCGCAGAAAAGCATTGTCGCGGTGCCAGTTGCGGTAACGGTTTATAGGCCCGCGAAACCCTGAATGCCTGAACTGCGAGTCGTAATATTCAACGTCCTCCTCGCTTAGCCATGACAGCGGCATAGGCGGCTCGGGCAGTCTGTAAAGCAGCGTGTCGCCATGCTTCTTGTCAAACGGCCAGGCCCCTTTCGGCGCATCGCCTGACAGGGCGTAATAGAATTTGCGGATTGCCTCTGCCGGATCGGCTTCGAGTTCTTTTTCCGCGACGCCCTCCTCCTGGAAATAGATCTGGTAGAAAAACAGGCCGCGCTTGGTGAAGAAGTCCCGCACCGCATCGATGAAAACCACCTCATCGCGCGGTGAATACGGCACCGACAGCGCTGCGACGGCCTTGAACTGATCGGGATAAAGCAAGGACGAGCACCAGGCGAGCGGCGCCCCCCAGTCATGACCGACGACGACTGCAGGCGCATCCGGCTGAAGCGCTTTTGCCACGCCGGCGATATCACCCGTCAGCGATTGCATATCGTAAGCCTCGACCGGGTGCGGCGCGTCGGAGCCGCCATATCCGCGCACATCGATCGCCGCAGCGGTAAAACCGGCCGCAGATAGCGCGTCTAGCTGATGGCGCCAGGAATACCAGCTTTCAGGAAAGCCGTGGACGAACAGAACCAGCGGCCCCGAACCGGCTACAGCGACCCGAATGTTGATCCCATTCACATCGATGCGGCGGAAGTCCGGGGCCATGGCGTCAGTTCTGTTCCTTGGGGGCGGCCGCCTCGATCTTGTCGACCGTGCCGGGATGCGTGTAGACGCGGTAACCGACAGGGGCTTCTGGCGTGCTGATCTGCTGGAGTACAGCCGCGAGCTCGATCGGCACGATATCGATCTTGCTTTCCTCGATGCCGTTTTCCGCGAGGCGGGCCGCCATGGTTTCGGCGTCGGCAAAGCTCGGCAGGATCGGCACGATCATGCCTTCCGGCGTTTTCATCCGGGTTTCCTTGCCATCCGTGGTCACGAAGAAAACAGGCGCAAGGAAAGTAACATCTTCCTCGACCAGGCTCGCCGCACTGTCGATTTCAGCCTGGCTAGATTCAAAGACAATCGGGCCGTCCCAGTTCTGCATGATCATGGCGAGTGGAACGGGCGCAACGGAGACCTCTTGATCCTCCACGGCGGCAAGCGCGGCTTCGCCAGCGGCGGGATCAATGAATGCCATGAGCGCGGTCTGTCCCTCAGGGCCGGTTACAGAAACCGCGCCGCCATCGCTATTTTCGAGGATGTTGATGTGAAAGCCGGCCAGGGCGAACTCGATCGCGGACGGGCTTGCTTGTGACTGTTCAGGCGTGCCAGTCGCGCTGGCGTCGCTCTGGGCAAACCCTGCCGGGCAAGCCAGCATCAGCGCTGCGGCCATTGTTGTCGCTAGTCGTTTCATGGGGAGGATCCTGTTTGTAGCGTCTGCCAAGGCTATGAAGCCCCAGCAGACAATACAAGGAATTGGCTCAGCCCTGCTTTAATTCTTCGAAAGGCACCTTCTTGTCGACACGCACATCCTGCGGCAGGCCGAGCACACGTTCAGCGATGATATTCTTCAGGATTTCGTCGGTCCCGCCCGCAATGCGCAGGCCGGGCGCCCACATGAAGCTTTGCTGAAAAAGCGCATTGGCCGGCATGGTGTCGGCGTCATTCATGATGCCATAATGGTCCTGCATCTCGATCGCGGAGTTACAGATATCCTGCAGCTGGTTGGCTGTGATGATCTTGCCGATCGAGTTCTCAGGCCCCGGCGTCTCGCCCCGCGACAGCGCGGTTTGCGTGCGAAACTTGGTCAGGCTGTAGCCTTGTGCAGCAACATACCAATCGGCCAGCTTCTCGCGGAAAGCCTGGTCGGAGAGCGAGCCAGTATCACGGGCATAGTCCATGATCTCTTTCCAGTCCGGACCGGGCGACCCGCCGACGGCGAGGCGCTCATTCATCAGCGTGACGATGGCGACTTTCCAGCCCTCGCCAACGTCGCCGAGACGGTCTGAATCCGGGATGCGGACATCGGTGAAGTAGACCTCGTTGAACTCACGCCCGCCCGAGGCCTGATGGATCGGTTTGGCTTCGACGCCCTTCTGGTTCATGTCCACGATGAACATGGTCAGGCCTTTATGCTTCGGCGCCTTCGGGTCGGTCCGCGTCAGAACGATGCCATAGTCGGAGAAATGCGCGCCCGTGGTCCAGACTTTCTGGCCGTTGATGACCCATTCATCGCCATCCTTGATAGCACGCGTTTTCACGCCGGCCACATCGGAGCCTGCCGCTGGTTCAGAGAAGAGCTGGCACCAGATTTCCTCACCCATCAGGGCAGGCTTTACATAGCGTTTCTTGTGCTCGTCAGAGCCGAAAGCGATGACGGTCGGCACGCACATGCCAAGGCCAATTGCGAACGGGCCAGTGGGCGCCTCAAACCGGCTTTCTTCCTGGTTCCAGACGACCTGCTGCATGGCAGTGCCGCCGCGACCGCCCCATTCCTTGGGCCAGGTGATCTGTGCAAAGCCGCCTTCAGCTTTGGTCTTCTGCCAGTCCTTGGCGCGCTTCAAAAAGTCTTCGCCAGAGGGCCTGCGCGGCGAGTTGGCGTCCTTCAGTTTCAGATGCTTGTCGAGGAAGCTGCGCGCTTCGGCGCGAAATTCTGCTTCTTCCGGTGTGTCGTTGAAATCCATGAGGTTTCTCCTAAGCAGCGTTCTTGCGCTCAAGCGCAGAGACGAGTTTCTCTTTCCAGACTTTAGGGGCGCCGGCCTGTACGGCAAGCAGCTTGGCGCGGCGGTAGAAGAGGTGGCAGTCCACTTCCCAGGTAAAGCCCATGCCGCCATGGGTCTGGATGTTTTCCTTCGAGGCGAACCAGTACGCCTCTGACGCCGCAAGCCGCGAGGCGGCGGCCGCTTCCGGCAGCTCTGCGGCATCTGTCGAAAGTGCCCATGCCCCAAAATAGCTGTTCGAGCGAGCGACCTGGTTCTTCACATACATTTCGGCAAGCTTGTGCTTGATCGCCTGATTGCCGCCGATCGGACGGCCGAAGGCGTAGCGTTCCTTGGCGTACTCGGTTGCCATTTCGAGGCAGCGGTCAGCGCCACCGAGCTGTTCAAAGGCAATCAGGACGGCTGCGCGATTGTGCAGGTCATCGTGATATGCGCCCGCTTCGCCAGCAGAGCCGATGCGCTGGCCCGCCGCGCCGTCGAAGACGATCTCGGCATGGCTGCGGGTCGGCTCCAGAGTGCTGACTGTCTTGCGCGAGACGCCTTCGCCGGTGAGGTCGACCAGAACCCAGCTGGCTTCGGAGCCTTCCTTGGCGAGGACAATGGCGTGGGTCGCGATATCGCCGTCCGTGACGGGCACTTTCGTGCCGCTGATCTTCGAGCCGTCAAACGTCGTTTTCAGGCGTGACGGATCCGGATTGCCGGGGCCTTCGCTTGCCGCATAACAACCAATGACCTCTCCGCTGGCGACCTTTGGCAGGATGTCTTTCTTCTGGTCTTCGGACCCGGCCAACTTCAGCCCTTCAGCAAAGAAGTAGACCGTCGAGGCGAACGGCACCGGGGCGAGCGCGCGGCCCATCTCCTCTGCGATGACGCAAAGCTCCAGCATACCAAGACCGAGCCCGCCATATTCTTCCGGGATCGCCGTGCCGAGCCAGCCCATCTCGACAACCTTGTTCCAGACGCCCTCATGATGGGTCTTGGCCTCATCATCCAGGACTTCGCGCACATGTGCGGTCGTGCATTGCGCGTCGAGGAATTTACGGGCCTCGCTTGCCAGAAATTTCTGATCTTCCGAAAAGTCGAAATTCATATCCAGTGTGCTCCCTTGGACATCTTGTTTTGACGTAACCATAGCGCGGCGGACGGACACGAAAAGCCGTCTCGCAGGGTAAGGGGCCTGACGGTCTGAAATGCCAATCTCGGTGAAATTTGACAGGTCCACTTCACCAGACTTCAAGGGCGATATGGCATGAGGTCTCAAGTCTGGAGAAAATCATGGCAAAAGCACTCTTTCACAAATCACAGCGCGTCTTCGTAAAGCCCGTCGGGACCTGGGCCCTGGTTGAGAAGGTCATTCCGCACTGGGTGAAAGATGTCGAAGAACCGCTTCGCGTGACCTACGATGTCGGCCTCGGCCGTGATTTCACAGGCGGTGAACTCGTCTCTGAAGACGTGATGCATGGCCGCGACCGGATGAAAAAGCAGAACGAAGTCGGCCCTGAGGCGTGGCGTGTCCAGCGTGTGAAGAACCGCTGGCAGGAAGGCGATGACACCTCAAGCCACCCCTTCCCCGGCACCTTCCCTGTCGTCATGACGGACGATAATGACTGGGGCGGCTGGCGTGTGCCAGGGTCCGAATATGACCGTGACCCGCTGAAGATCGAATATCAGGCGCGCCTGATCGTGAACGCACCGCAAATGGTGAAAGTCTGCCGCGCCATCGCAGAGCTCGCCGCCCAGAAGCCTGAGAGCGTGCCTGATGAGCTGCGCGGCCTGGTCAAAACCTGCTCGGTCATCCTGCGTCACGTCTATGATGTGACGGATTCGCCGAGAGTAGCGGCAGAATAACTGCAGACAACGCGCTGTTTCGATTGTGAGCCGGTGACCGGCGTCCTATCTGTCATTCAAACATGAATGAAGGACAGGACATGATGCGCACCGACACGCCGGTTTCGGTTAAACTCGAGAATTACACCCCCTACCCGTTCGATATCGACACGGTATCGCTGGACTTCTCGCTTGAACCGGGGGCGACGCGGGTTCGCGCGAAGATGCAGGTGCGCCGCATCGGATCTGGCGACTTCGTTCTCGATGGTGTCGGCCTTCAGCTCAATTCGATCAAGCTTGATGGCGAAGCACTCTCAGAAAGCGACTATGTGCGCGATGACGAGACGCTGACCCTCAAATCCGTACCCGACAGCTTCACGCTGGAAACCGATGTTACGATCAATCCATCGGCCAATACGGCCCTGTCCGGCCTCTACATCTCTGGCGGGCGCTTCTGTTCGCAGTGCGAGGCGATTGGCTTCCGCCATATCACTTTCTGGCCGGACCGCCCCGATGTGATGAGCCGCTTTCATGTCCGAATGGACGCCGACAAGTCGAAATATCCGATCCTTCTCTCGAACGGCACGCCCGGAGAGAGCGGCGACTATACGGACGGGCGCCATTACGCCGAATGGGACGACCCCCATCCAAAACCTTCGTATCTATTCGCGCTCTGCGCCGGCGATTATGATGTCTGGCGCGACACATTCACGACGATGAATGGCGACCATGTCGACCTCGGCGTTTATGTCGACAAGGGCCAGGCGGACCGCGCCGAGTGGGCGATGGAAAGCCTCAAAGCCTCGATGAAATGGGACGAGGAGCGGTTTGGACGCGTCTATGACCTTGGCGTGTTCAAC
>NZ_JBARZC010000263.1:0-11290 GCF_049649345.1 Henriciella sp.
AAATGAGACCCACTCTGAGGCAGCTGGAATATCTCGTCGCCATTGCTGACACGGGAAAGTTTGGCGACGCAGCCAAGCGCGTGAATGTCAGCCAGCCAAGTCTCTCGGCCCAGATCGCCGATATGGAGGCCTATCTCGGAAACGTCATGATCGAACGCGGCCGGCACGGCGCTTTCATGACGCCGATCGGCGAGGAGGCCGTCCGCAGGGCGAGGCTTGTCCTGAGGGACGTCGAGGAACTGAAGGCGGTTGTTCAGTCGAATGGCGGCGCCCTCGCCGGGCGCATCCGGCTAGGCGTCCTGCCGACGATCGGCCCCTATCTTCTGCCGGCCGTGACGCGCCATCTTCACGCGAAGTATCCCGATTTTCGGCTGAATGTACGGGAGGAAAGGACCATCGATCTGGAGGCTCACCTTCATGATGGCCGCCTCGACACGGTCATCTCCACGATCGAAGATCATAGTGACGCCGAGCACGCTGTTCTGTTTGAGGAAAACCTCTGGATCTGCGCCGCGCCTGACCATCCCCTGGCGCAAGCGGCCGGCGACGTGAAGCTGCCCGACCTCAAAGGCGAATCCCTTTTGACGCTTGGTTACGGCCACCGGTTCAATTTGAAAATCCGGTCCCTGGCAGAAGCTGCAGGCGCCCATGTCAGCACCGAATATGAGGGCACCAGCCTTGATGCGATCCGTCAGATGGCAGAGATGGGCGCAGGCGTCGCGGTCTTTCCGAGCCTTTACGCGCTAACCGAGGCGCGGCGCGATCCCGACCTCGTGGTCCGGCGCATCGACGATCCCTTAGCGCGCCGCGAAATCTCCCTGATCTGGCGCAAGACGTCTCCGCTGTCCGATCGACTGCAGAAACTGGCCGAGGAGCTCAAGGCGGCAGCGGTTTCGGTGCTTGTTGGACGACCCGGGCGCGCTGGCTAATTCAAGGTGCCCGGCGACACTGAGATAGCTTAAGACGATCACCTCAACTGAAATATTCGATTTTAAATTATCGAATTGAACGCACACCTTTTCTGCCAGACGTAGGAGAGTTACATGCGCTATTCAGCCCGACAGTCACTGCCTCTCAACCCTGTTCGCTTGTCATATTTGCGGCGCGAGCAGTCAGATGGCACCGGTTATCCCGCGGCAATGGGGGCCTTCAGCCCGCCAGCAAGCCCTGATGAATTCGGCCTGCTTGCCGAGTGGGACCGCCCGGTCAAATCGCTTCTGTTCCACGCTGAATCGCTGATCAGCTGGGCGCCGGTGGAAATCGTAAGCCGGCCCGACCGCGTGGTGGACGAGACCGGGAAGCAGTGGTTCGTCTGCCGCTTCCGTTATTTCGGGCCGGTTGTGGAGCGCGACCAGATCGTCGCCAGCGTCAAATGCGCCCTGCTCAGGCTGACCCACTGGGAAGAGGTCGAAACCATAGATTTTTCCGATCAGCCTCTTCGTTAATTGCGATTGGATCAAATAGCCCAATCCACTCAAGAGCAGGCGGCCGAGACATAGCTGCAGCGTATTCGGTCTCCGAACCGTGCGCGGCGAGATGGGTCGACAGGCACGCCGGGCATTCGCCCGCAGATCAAATGGGGCACGCATGATCGAAACAGCACTCGCGACGCTACTGTCCCCCGTTGTGCTCTTTTTCTGTCTCGGCCTGGTCGCTGCCCTGCTTCGCTCGCCCATGACGATCCCGGAGGCCTTCGCCAAAGGCCTTGCAATCTATCTGATGAGGGCAATCGGGCTGAAGGGCGGGGTCGCGATGGCCAGCAGCCCGCCCACGGTTGAGATGTTTGCCGTCTTTGCAATTGCGATCATCCTTTCGTTTCTGCTGCCAGCCATCGCCTTCCTGTTCCTGCGCATGACGAGCCGCGTCAGCCGGACGGACGCCGCCGCAACCGCTGCGCATTACGGATCTATATCGATCGTGACGTTTGTTGCGGCGACGCAGTTGCTCTCATCATCGGGGGTCGAGAGCTCCGGTTACATGGTTGCCGTCGCGGCCGTGATGGAAGCGCCAGCGATCATCACGGCTCTGCTGCTGGTCTCCATCGGTGAGAAACGCAAAGCCCCGGTCGCAGGATCGGAGAAGGGAGAACTGTTTCGGGAAGTTCTCCTGAATGCCTCGGTCCTCGTTCTTGTTGGCGCGCTGATAGTCGGAGCGATTGTCGGCGACAAAGGGATGGACCAGGTCTCGGCATTCTTCGTCGATCCCTTTCAGGGTGTGCTTTGCCTGTTTCTGCTCGATATGGGTCTGTCGGCGGGCCGCGGCCTGCGCCAGGGCTGGCGCCAGCTCGATCTCGCCGCTCTCGGCTTTGGCATTTATATGCCGCTGGTCTCGGCGAGCCTTGCGGCGGCCGCGTCCCTGCTCATGGGGCTCAACGCCGGAGACGCAACCCTGCTCATGGTGCTCGCGGCTTCAGCGTCCTACATCGCCGTGCCGGCCGCCATGCGGCTTGCCCTGCCCGAAGCCAAACCGAGCATCTATCTGACCTTGTCCCTTGGTGTGACGTTCCCGTTCAATATCGCGATCGGCATACCGCTCTATCTTGCCGCAGCCCAATGGCTGCAGACCATCGGGTGAAATCATGCACAGAATGCAACGCCTTGAGCTGATAATCGAAAGAATGGCGATGAAGCGCGCTGGCCGAATTCTCGAGGCGGCCGGCGTGAAGGGCTATACGGTGCTTCCGGCCATGGCCGGGTTTGGGCGAGGATCCCATTGGCAGCGGGACAGGGATATGTCGGCCAGCCAGGATATGGTCGCAATCATCACCATCAGCGCGCCCGAGGCGATCGAAAAAGCACTGAAGGACCTTCACAACCTGCTGGATTCTCATATCGGCGTGGTGAATGTGAGCGATGTCAGCGTGCTGAGACCGGATCGTTTCTGAGCCGGCAGCCAGCGGCCTATTCCATAGGAAAATCCAATCAAGCTGAGATACAAGTAGGATTGGAAACTAAGATAGGTTGCCTCCATCTCACATGGCGAACCTGACAGGAAAGGAACTGCCATGAGCTGGTTGATCAACATGTTGTCTGAAGTGTCCGACATCTTTTCTGACGACGCCGGGTTAGGCGATCGCCGCGACAGGAATGGCCGGACGGTGCCCGCCCGGCAAGCGCTCGCGCCCAGCCGGGCATCTGACCTTGATCGGCGCCCCGTCCCACGCCGCGAGCAGAACTGCGAGGACAGGTTTGATCACTTCTGGTGATCACCTCGTCTCCACCACCAAACTCCACAGGCAGGCCGCGGATCGGAAAAGAGATCAGCGGTCCGCTCTGATTTTCACGCGAAAAGGGGGCGTCCCATGTCCATTATCGTCGCCAGAATCCAGAACTTCCTGAAGCTCGAATCCTCGGCCGGAATTCTTCTGATGATTGCCGCCGCGCTGGCATTGATCGCAAGCAATACGGTCCTGCTGTCTGTTTATCAGAGTTTTCTGTCGACGCCGGTTGAAGTCCAGGTCGGCCCCCTGGAAATCGCCAAGCCCCTCGTTCTCTGGATCAATGACGGTCTGATGGCGATCTTCTTTTTCCTGATCGGTCTCGAGATAAAACGCGAAATCCTGCAGGGGGAGTTATCAAGCTTCGACAAGGCGGCTCTGCCGGTCTTTGCCGCGATAGGCGGCATGGCTGGCCCGGCCCTCGTTTTCATCGCCTTGAACATAAACAGCCCTGAAAGCCTGAACGGTTGGGCCATTCCCGCGGCGACCGACATTGCCTTCGCGCTCGGCGTGCTGATGTTGCTCGGCAGCCGTGTGCCCGTGTCGCTCAAGATCTTCCTGCTGGCCATCGCCATCATCGATGATCTCGGTGCAATCATGATCATTGCGCTGTTCTACACGGCAGATCTGTCGCTTGTTGCGATAGGCTGGGCCGCGCTCGGCCTGGCGGCGCTGATCGCGCTTAACCGAATGGGGATAAAAACGATCGCGCCCTATGTTCTGATCGGCACATTCATCTGGGTCTGCGTGCTCAAGTCTGGTGTGCATGCGACGCTCGCCGGTGTTGTGACAGCCCTGGCCATTCCTATTCGCGGAAAGACGCCTGACTCGCAGTCGCCCTTGCATAAGCTTGAACATGGGCTTCACCCATGGGTCGCCTATGGCGTACTGCCCGTCTTTGCTTTTGCCAATGCCGGCGTTTCCCTGTCCGGCGTGTCGATTGGCGACCTTCTCTCGCCCCTTCCGCTGGGCATTGCGGCGGGCCTGTTTATCGGCAAGCAGATCGGCGTCTTTGGAGCGACTGTACTAGCGGTGAAAGCTGGCATAGCGCGTCGGCCGGAAGGCGCGAACTGGATGCACCTTTATGGTGTGGCATGTCTGACCGGTATCGGCTTCACGATGAGCCTTTTTATCGGCACGCTCGCCTTTGATAGCACCGCGCAGCTCGACCAGGTCCGCATCGGTGTCCTGCTCGGCTCCTTGCTGTCGGCATTGACGGGCATTGCCATGCTGATGCTGGCGGGGTCTGAACAGAGGCGACATGCGAGTTCGCCTGCTCAGTCGGTCACCTAGCCGCCGAGAAAAAGACAATCGAGGCCCGCCATTTTCACAGGAAGATGGCGGGCTTTGCCGTTTGGAGAGCGCGGCCCTGAGCCTGACGGCCCAGCCTCGGCGAAGGATCGTTTTTGGCTATCCTATGTATAGTTAAATGAAGTCAACAGGCGAAACACTTTCATAGGCAGAAGCTATTAAGTAAAGATTATTATTATATTTGTCTTATTCTTGTGAGGCGTCATTTTCCGTCTTGGTTTTCAAGCAAACCATCGGAGAAAGACAATGATAACGACCTACAAATCCCTCATGGCTGCCGCGACGGCGTCCAGCGCCTTGTTACTTTCAGGCTGCGCAAACGAGACCGTAACCAGCGAAACCATTGCTGATACGGCCGTTCAGGCCGAGACCGTTGAGCAGGCCGGCCTGTGTCTGGATGCCGGACCGCAGACACCGCGCGATATCGCAAGCACATACGGCCTCAACTCGGTTTCTTTTGATGCGGCCCCGCCCCCAGGCGAGATGAATCTCTGCAACATCCACACCCACACCAATGCTGAGCACAAGGGCCCGGGATTCAGTGTCTTCGTGAATGACAGCGATTTTGGTGGCTTTGCCTGTAATGCGACGGAAGACCTGACGGCGACCGAACTGGCCCCGGTCGAAGGCGCCTATGGCAATGTGCAACCGGGCGACACGATTGAAGTTCACTGGGTGCATACGACCTGCGACACCGCCCCCGGCGAAGGGCTTGGTGCGTGCGTGCCTGAAACCTGTAGCGATCCACTCCTGAGGGTTGAGGCGCAGGTCTTCCTCGTCGTGAATGATGGATCGGCCGCCGACTTCACCGAACTGGCAGCGGTCCGCCAGTCGGGCGGCGTCTGGCAACCGGGTGCCATCCCGGCCAGCACGGGCGAGCCAGTCACCTTCCAGGGGTCCACCACTGGGCCGAGCTACACCGAGCAGCAATGTTCGCCCGCAAAGGTCACATGGAGCGTTCGCCCGCAATGCACAAAGGTCGACATCAACTCGCTGCATGCCTGGGCCGAGAAAGGCAACGTCTTCAATGAGACGAAGTCACACGGCGTTCGCCAGCTTGTGACGGCACCGGAACTCCTTTCTCCGATCGAGTAGACCTGAGCCGGCGCGAGAAGAAGGGGCCTGCCTTCGGTGCGGGCCCCTTTGACTTGATGTGGTCCCGAGCCGGCGCCGCGTTCGCAAGAAATCAGTATTGAAAGCTGAGAAGCCATGACAAAATCATATCCTCGCTTCATCGCCATGTCCTTTTTTGTGGCAGGCCTTTGCGCCTTGCCCGCAACCGCGCAGTCCCTCACCGGCAATGTCGGCTCAGCTGGTGTGACGAAGGGCGAGCAGTCAATTGAGGGGCGTCTGGGCCTCGATGAGGCCGGAAACGCAGCCAGCCGGCTTCACGTCGACAATGCGTTCACCGGTTGGTACCAGCTGCGCCTGATCAGCGCCTTTTCGAAACCTGATGGCGAAGACTGGGACTTCAGCAGCCTCACCCTCGAAAACTGGTTTCAGTGGCGCGAAGAGGCTGATGACAATTCCGGATTTAATGGCGGGCTTCGGTTCGCCTACACCTTCGCTGATGGCGGCGGCCCCGATGAAGCCGCCATGCGTCTCACCCTGACCGACAAGCTGGCGGATGGATGGGCGTGGAGAGCCAATCTCATAGGTGAGGTGGAAACAGGCGATGGCAGCCAAGGCGGTGTCGGCCTTCAAGCGAGGGCGCAGGTCTTCCGGGCGCTCGCAATGTCGGCGCTGGCAAGCGATGACTGGAGCCTTGGCGTCGAACTCTTCAGCGAGTTCGGCAATAGCCGCGATATTCCAGGCTTCGACGAACAGGCACACCAGATCGGTCCTGTCGTAAAGGTCGGGTGGGACAGCGGCATATACCTTCAGTCAGCCATACGCGTCGGCGTGACCGATGGCGCTGACGACGCGATGGCAAAACTGTTCCTGGGGCGCGAGTTTTAAGCGCCAACTGTCTGGATGGCCCTCTTCGATCGAGATGGCATTCGCCAGATTGTGGTCGCGGTCTGTGTCCGCATTGGCGGCGAGCGTGACGGCAGCCATGATATAGAGAAGAGCTGTCACGATGCTGCCCACTGACCGGATATGGTTCAGCCGTGTCCAGTCCCGGCCATACTTCGCCCAATAGGC
The DNA here is from genome assembly GCF_049649345.1 of Henriciella sp. Classification (GTDB taxonomy): domain Bacteria; phylum Pseudomonadota; class Alphaproteobacteria; order Caulobacterales; family Hyphomonadaceae; genus Henriciella. The sequence continues at coordinate 6,674 of NZ_JBARZC010000263.1, forward strand.
TTTAGCTTCGGCAGACGTGTGATCAAGACGCTCGAGCTTGTTGTTCATCGGCACATTGCCGAACATTGTCATCAGAAAGACTGTTGGCAGATAAACGATCGGCGCAAGAACAAGCAGGCTGCGCGCAGGGCCTTCGAAAGCGGACAGGCCGTAAATGGCGAAGAGGACCGAGAGGGGCGCGATCAGGAGAATACCGGCAACAAACTGCGTCCTGATGACAGTCCTGTTGATGTGCTGCATCGCCTCTATGCCGCCAGAAGGCGCGGTTCTGAGCAAGCCGGCCATGATGAATTCGGAGAAGGCCGAGAACACGCCGCCTATTACGGCGCTCCAGAGGGCGAGAAACAGGCAGAAATAGAGGGGCCAGTCATGCATCATTGGTCTGGTTCCTTGTATTGGTTCTGGAAAATAATTGGGTCTGGCCGGGGGCGGCGGCCCGCCCCCGGAACAGTGAAGGCTAGACAGTGGCATCCCTGAAAGAGCGTCCCGCCTGCTGCTCGCGCGTATCGGGCGCGCTGTTCATCCGCAGGACGGCCAGAACGGCCGCGATGCCAAACTCGATCAGCGTTGCAATGATCAGCGATTGCGGTGGCATACCGTGGAGCATCATGCTGACCAGACGCCCGGCCCCGTAGGTGCCATAGACGATCGCACCGGCAGTCAGCCCCGCATTGGCGAAGCGAAGCCGTACAGCGCCGGAGATCATCAGCGCGCCCGTCATGAGCAGGACACCGGCCGGCGCCGTCAGCTCCGACATCAGGCCAGGCTCGCGCTCCACCATCACGCCGCTCGATTTCAGGAAGGCCTGCGGCGAGACGACAAGCGCGCCGCCAATCAGGCCGAGGATCGCGCCTGACCCGGCCAGGGCAAATCGTGTGAGAAACCGGCTCATGCCGCTGTCCTCCATACACCTCTCGCCGCGACGTCGCGGGCATAGGCTGCAAAGTCCTTTGGCGGACGGCCGAGGGCGCGCTGGATGCCATCGGTCAGATGGGCATTGCGCCCGTCAAGGACCGTGGAAAACAGATAGTCCAGCATCCAGACGACATCTTTTGGCGCGCCGGACGCCTCGACCTCTTTGACGAAGGCATCATGCGGCACGTCCAAATAGGCGATCTCGCGGCCCGTCGCACGCGACAGGTCTGCGGCGACATCGGCGACCGACATCAGGCGCGGCCCGGTCACTTCATAAACCTGGGCGTTATGGTGGTCCTCTGTGAGCGCTGCGACGGCGACATCAGCAATGTCATCGGCATCGACGAAAGGTTCGACCTGGTCGCCAGCGGGCAGCGTGATCGCACCGTTCAGAACCATGTCGATGAAAGCGCCTTCAGAGAAGTTCTGATTAAACCAGCTCGCCCGGACAATGGTCCATTCGAGACCGGCCGCGATCACAATCCGCTCGCAGGCCTGGGCTTCGGCTTCACCGCGGCCGGACAATAGGACCAGCCGTTTCACGCCGCGCCGCTTCGCGCGGTCGACAAGAGCCTGGATCGCATCAGCTGCGCCCGGCATAGCAAGGTCCGGCGCGTAAGTAATGTAGACCGCTGTGACACCCTTCAGGCACGCGTCCCAGCTCTTCTCATTGTCCCAGTCGAATGACGGCACCGATGATCGCGAGCCAATACGCACGTCATGGTCCATGGCTCTGAGCCGCGCGGCAACACGCCGGCCGGTCTTGCCCCTGCCGCCGAGGACGAGTGTGAGGGGTTTCTTCCGGTTCAGGAAATTCATCGGGTCGCTCCTTTCTTCGTTAAGCGAGCCCATGAATAGGACGAGGACGGCGCAGCCTTCTTGCCGCATCGCGACGGAGTTTTGACAGAAGACGACAAAAGAGGCTGCAGGCCTATTGCGCGTCGAGGCGGTAGGATCGCGGCGTCTGGCCCGACCAGCGCTTGAAGGCGCGGGTGAAGCCGCTCTGCTCGGCAAAGCCCGTCAGGAAGGCGATTTCGGCAAGGCTGTAATCTGTCTCCCTCAGCAATTGGTGCGCGAGCTCACGGCGGGCTGCATCGACAACGGACTGGAAGGAATGGCCATTCTCGGACAGGCGTCGCTGCAGCGTCCTCGCACCGATACCGAGCGCCTCGGCCACGTCGGACAGCGTTGGCACACCATCACTCAGGCGTTGTGCAATAAGCTTTCGGACTTGCTGATCCAGCGCGTTCTCTGTCGCGCGGCTATTCAGTTCTTCTTTCAGACGCTGGTCAAAATAGGCTGACAGGCCCTCGTCGCTCAGCCGGTTCTTCATTGCCAGTTGCTCGGTCGATACCGACAGTGCGTCACGCTCGGTTCCAAAGTGCACAGGGCAGCCGAAGTGAGCTTCATGCTCAGTCGCTCTTACAGGCGCTGAATGCTTGAAGAAGACGGCTCGCGGGATGAAGGAGGCCGGAGAGACTTCATCGCTGATCGAAGCGATGCTTGCGAGCGTGGCCTCATTCGAAAGCCTCATGCCGAGATGGCGTTCGCCGGTGCGATGCAGCTCAATGGAGGCGCCCCCTTGAGCGGGTTCCAGTGTGTAGCTTGAAACGGTGGTCAGCCGTTTCCCAAAGCGTTCTGCCCGGTCGTAAGAGCCTGCAAGCGTCATGGCTGTTTTCCAGGCAAACCCGAACGCCCCGTAATCATCACACCTCATCGACGCGCCGACGCGAAGCGGAAGGGTCAGTCCTTCAGGATCCCTTTGGGCGAGCGTTGCAAAGAAGGAGTAATAGTCATCGGACGCAATCATGTGCGCCGGATCAACAGGCTTGTCGTCCTGCAGCCCAAGCGTCGCCATAAGGTCACCTGTCTCGACGCCGGGACTGACCTGGCTAGCGACCTTGCGTGCAAACAGGGATGTGATGTGTCCCATTGGCAGAGATTACGGGTGGGCTTTCAGGATGCAAGCCAATCATAACCTCGTCTTGGGAGTAATCAAATTGCCGCTAGGGGCGCCCTTCGCTCCTGAACGCGCCAGGTGTCTTTCCGACCCAGCGTTTGAACGCGCGGCTGAAAGCGCTTTGCTCGGAAAAACCCGTCAGGAACGCGATCTCCGCCAGGGAATAGCGTGTTTCCCCCATGAGCGACTGCGCCAGCTCCAGCCGCGCTTGCATGACGAGGGTCTGGTAAGTCACGCCGTGATCGGCAAGCCGTCTCTGCAAGGTTCGCGCGCTCATCCCCAGGGTGCTGGCGACATCTGCTAGCTGGGGCACGCCATCGCTCAGCATGTCAGCAATCTGGAGCACGAGCTGACGCTCGAACGGGACCTCCTCCTCGGGCAGGTTTTCTTCGATGTGGGAGGACAGAAATTTCCAGATGCTCTCATCGCCCACGAGGTTGGGTTGATCCAGACGCTCCATCGGCAGGATGATCGCATCGATGTCCGCCCCGAACGTCACAGGACAGCGGAAATAGGCTTCCAGTGATCTCTGGCTGCCGCAGGGCTGGTGACGAAACTGCACGGCCCGGGGCCGGTTCTGGGGGCCCGTCGCTTCCCGGCACAGGCTGACATACGTCGCCAGCGCGCCTTCATTGGACAAGTGCATCCCCAGACGGTCCGGCTCAGTGCGGGTGTGGGTCCATAGATATGTGCCGCCATCGTCCACGAGTTTGAAGGTCGATGCGGTGTTGAACAGACGTGAATACCGGTCCATCCGATGGAAAGAGCGGCGCAGATCAGGCGCTGATTTCCAGGCGAGCCCGACAGCGCCCAGATCGGCGCACCGGATCGATTGCGAGACGCGCAGGTGAAATCCGATATCGGGCTTTTCGTGGTCGGCGATGGTCTCGAGCAGGCTATAATAATCGGTATCGTTGACCATGACCGAGGCCTCCGGCGGCGCCGCACTATCCAGCCCGCAGGATTTGAAAAGCGCCGCACGGTCGAGCCCCGGACCAGCCTCATTGATCATCCTGACGGCAAACAATGCCGACACTTGCGCCATAGCCGTCCGCGGTCGTTCACCCCGCGCCCCTCTTACCCCCGAGAACGCGCACTTTACGAAGCTTTCTTCGAGATTCAAATGCCAGGCGGGAGTGAAGTTGACGCGAGCGGTCAAAAACCTGTCGCCCGGCGTCAATACCCGCTGGCCAGCCGCCGGTAGCTTTGCCTCACCTTGAACCGGGAAGCGATGAGACGCGTGACCCCGCCGCAAGCCGGACCGGTTCGAGTGTGTGCAAACTCGAACTGGAGGCGAAAGCCATGCTGAACTCGAAAAACAAATCCGACCCGATCATGACGGTCGTCATCTCTGCGACAGTCGCCATATCGGTCTATGCCGGCGCCTCTGCTACGGCGCAGGGCGAACCATCCCGCGCCGCATCGGCCTCCCAGCCGCCGATCAATGACGGTCTCCCCTTGCCGGGCTTTGACGTCGTTCCCGGCGAGACCGCAATCGTCGTGACCGACCCCCAGAACGACTTCTTGTCACCGAAGGGCGTGACCTGGGGCGTTGTCGGCCAGAGCATTACCGAGAACGGCACGGTGGAAAACATTGAGGCGCTCTTCAGCGTGGCAGACGAGACTGGCATGCCGCTCTTCATCTCGCCGCACTATTATTACGAGCACGATCACCGCTGGCAATTCGAAGGCACGCTGGAAACGCTGATGCATTCAATCGGCATGTTCGACCGGCCGACTGC
>NZ_JBARZC010000264.1:0-1996 GCF_049649345.1 Henriciella sp.
GCCCAGTAGTACTTGTCCGCCCGTTGTTCGCCAAACTCGAGGACGCCGCGTTGGTGAATCCGGATCAGATCGAGTTCCGCGTTCTCGGTGAGCTTATAGCTTGCCATCCCGCCGCAGTTCTTCTTTCGATTTGGCGAGAATCTGATCGGGAGTCAAGCTGGTGAATCCGCTTCGCTCGGCCTCGATGAGATGGGCGCGAATCGCCTCGATTTCACGTGCTCGGCGAATCAGGTCGTTGACCGCTTCGCTGTTGCTGCGATATTCGCCTTCGACTTCGACCTTTTGCTTGAGCCAGGCGGAGCTGGGTTCGGTGAGTGAAATGCTTTGTCTTGGCATCGCGTCTTCTCAGTCTCGAGTATTGGTGCAATATTACACCAGAAACGTATCGCCAATCCAGCAGAGATGGTCGAAACTGCATAAACACTAGGCTCCAACGGTTTGATTCCTTTCTTACTATTACTTATGATAATGTGACTTATCAAAAGTAATACTCAGTTCGAAGGAGTAACACGATGGGCACTGCCCTCGCCGCCTTAACCATCCTTGGCGCCTACTTGGCCGGACTGATCACCCCGTTTTTCCGAGCTCGATGGGATGCTCGCTTCCAACTGTTCAAGGCCGAATGGGAGCATCTACACGACGACTACGCCGGCGACGTCGGTTACGAAGCTCATGATCCGGGCAGCAAGATTGAATATGCGCGTGATCGTCACGCCTCGTTGCCACGATATCTAAGATGGGAAACTGAAAGATTCGCATCGATGCTCAGGAAACGGTTCCGCAAAAAGCCGACCACTGACTGGGACGATTGATGTCGGACGTGTCATCACAGATTGCCGAACTGCTGCCGGCCGTCAGCTGGGATCAGCTGCCGACCATGGACGTCGCCGGCACCTTTGTGTCCCAACACGCGAACCCCGTCGACGCCATGCTGGTGGAACTCGGCTCCGCCAATTCCAAACGCGCCTACGAAAGTCGGCTCGCCGGTGTAGCGCGATTGCTTCCGGAGCCGATGGACGTGCGTACGGTTCCTTGGCAGAACCTAAGCTACTTGCACGTCATCGCGATCAAGGCCGCGCTGCAGGACGCTGGTATGAGCCCGACCAGCACCAATGCAACGCTGGCAGCCATCCGCAAGATCGCCAAAGTGTGTGTGCGCATGAACCTTATGGATCGTGATGAGATGTTAAACATCCAAGACGTCGCAATGCTCCGCGTGCATCGTCTCCCTGCCGGCCGCGAAGTCCGTATCGGCGAGCTCGAGGCAATCATCCGGACCTGCCGTGATGACCAGCACGCGGCTGCGGCCTGGCGCGATATCGCGGTCCTAGGCTTCTTGTATATCTGCGGCATGCGCCGCTTCGAGGTTGCGGCGATCGACGTCGAACACTACGATCGTGAGACGTCGACACTGCGTGTCATCGGCAAGGGCAACAAGGAGCGGTTGTCGTTTCCGGATCCCGGCACACACGCGGCTGTTGAGCATTGGATTGAGCACCGGCAAGACTTTGATGGCCCCCTCTTCTTGCCGGTCAAGAAGTCCGGCGAGGTCAACTACGCGACCGGTCGGATATCCGACCAGGCCATCTACAACATCGTCAAGAAACGCCAACAACAGGCCGGCGTGCAGGCCTGTTCTCCGCACGATTTTCGAAGGACATTTGGGACAGAGTTGCTACGACAAGGCATCGATTTGGCGACCGTGCAACGGCTCATGGGCCATTCCGATCCGAGCACTACAGCGCGCTATGATGTGCGTGTCTCTGAAGAAGATCGTCGCGCGACACGGGGACTTCACCTACCGGTCGGCGAGGCTCTAGAATAGCCAAAGTCATGTCCACCAACATCATCGCCGACAACTGGTCACTTCAACACGTACGTGACCTTCTGACAGGCGGCCTGTCAACAACAACGGCGTCGGTTCCGCGTGGTCGGTGACGGTCCCCGATAATTGTTAATTCCTAACTTGATGTTGACGCAAGGAAAGATCTTAAAC
>NZ_JBARZC010000265.1:0-2942 GCF_049649345.1 Henriciella sp.
CCCTTGGCCTTGCTGCATGCGGCGGCCAGTCCACCGCAACCGACTTCGACGAATTCTTCCCTTGGGATCCTGACAGGGCCGACCTTCAGGAGACCGACTCAGGCATCAAATACTATGTCGTCGAGGAAGGCCCCGAGGACGGCGCATCGCCATCGCTGGGCGACACGGTGCAGGTCTTCTATGATGGCCGGTTGACGGACGGGACCCAGTTCGACGGCAATTTCGGCACCGGCCGGCCTGCAATCTTCGGCCTGACACAGGTGATCCCTGGCTGGACGCAGGGCCTCCAACTCATGTCCGAGGGCGATGAGTACATCTTCTTCATTCCAAGCGAACTCGGCTATGGCCAGACGCCGCGCCCAGGCGGTGTCATCAAGCCGGGTGACGATCTCGTCTTTCGCGTGCAGCTGATGGAGATCTTCGAGCCGAAGCCTGCCGACGATGCGGCCTGGAACGCCTATACGCCCTGGGATTCGGCCAATGAAGACGTTCAGTCGACCGAGTCCGGGCTCGAATATGTTGTGCTCGAACAAGGCGATCAGAGCCGCCAGAGCCCCGAGCCGAGCGATACGGTCGTCGTGCTCTATGAGGGCCGGTTCTCTGAAAGCGGCGAGGTGTTTGACAGCGCCTATCAGCGCGGGGAGCCGATCATGTTCCCGGCCAATGGGGTCATTCCGGGCTGGCAGGAAGCCCTCACCATGATGAAACCGGGCGCACGCTGGCTGGTCCACATACCCTCAGAGCTTGCCTATGGCGAAAAGGGCTATGCCGGAGCGATCCCTCCAAATACGGACCTCGATTTCGAAGTTGAGTTGATTGATGTGCTCGGCACGGAATAAACTGTGTAAATAGAGGGCACAGGGCAGAGCGAGGGGCTCGTATATGGCTGTACACATTCGCCGGCTGAAACTGGCAGCGATCGGTATGGCCGGGATGTTGGTATCGGCCTGCCAAAGCTTACCGAACCTGCCCGGCATCAACGCGTCCGGTAAGCGGCAGGCCTCCAGCGGCGCCAGCGCCTGCCCCAACGTCGCCCCCGGCCCCGGCTCGTTCACGCCGCCCTTCCCGTCAACCTGCGAAGGCGTCCAGGCCAGTGCGTCCGGCCTTGAATGGCTGGCGATCCGCAATGGCCCGGAGGGCAAGGCGGCGCCCGGCGACGGCGCGACTGTCATCGTCGCATATGAAGGTTATCTCGCCTCCGATGGCAGCCGGTTCGACAGCTCCTATGCCCGCGGCGAACCCGCCGTTTTCAATTTGGATGCGGTGATCGAGGGATGGACCGAGACGCTGAAGCGCATGACGCCGGGCGATGAGTGGCTGGTCTACATCCCTGCAGAGCTCGCCTATGGCGCCGGTTCGCCGGGCCCGGGCATCCCGCCCAATAGCGACCTGATCTTCAAGATCCGGCTCGACGGGTTCCTCGATGCAGACGAGATCGCAGAGGCCACCAGCACCGCCCGCCAGTCCGGCGCGTCGGAAGCGCTATGGGCCGACTTTCTGCCATGGGACAAGACGCGCAAAGGGGTCGTCCGCCTCAAATCCGGCCTCAGTTATTACGTCATTGATGCTGGCGAACCCCGCAGCGGCAAGATCCTCGCCGATGACATCGTGATGATCGATTACGAAGCGCGCCTTGCCGATACCGGCGAAACCGTCGGAGCAACCTGGACCAATGGCGAACCCCTCACCGTGCGCGCCGGCGACGCCGTTCCGGGATTTGCCCAGATGATCAGCCTGATGCCCCCCGGCGCCATCTGGATCGGCCACATTCCTTCGCCCATAGCCTACGGCCAGGACGGCCTGGGCGAGGCGATACCGCCGGGGGCGGATTTGGTGTACCTGGTGAATTTAATTGCAGTGACCCCGGATTAGCGAGATGCAGTTGCGCTGCCGCTTACGCGTTGATCGTTAATCTTAAGCGTTTTCGAAGAATATCCAGTCCGGTTGCAGCGCAGCAGGTATGGCGTCCATCAGATCGATTCTGAGAGGCTTAGATAGAAATCCGTTTCCATCTTGAAATACACCCACAACGGCCTCGCAAGCCCCAGCATTTATCAGATCAAGCGGGATCCCCATTTTTCGCGTGTATATCCGACCTGGGGGCAAACAAAATGGTAAATACCCCTTGAATGCCTCATTGCCCATTGCTTGTCCTCGGCGATCGCGAACCATCATTGCGATGCTGACGCCGTGCTGTCCCTCCCCGGACCAACCCTGAGTACTTAGGTTTCGAACCGAAAATGAAAGCCCAACTCCATTCAAAAGGAACTCCCCATCACCTACCATCCGAAGCTCCGCAATCGGTTTAACGACATTGGTAAGAGGTCTGTTCATCGTAGTTTTATGCAAAGATGAATCTGCATTGAGCTCCTCAATGTAGTTTGGTTCGTAGACCTTGTACCACTCATCACTCTGAATTCTCGCTAACAGCGCCTGAGTACTCTCTTTCCAGGTGAGGTGGTTGCGACTGCTAGTCGATGCGGCTTTCGATGCGCCGCTCTTTGGTTGCGACAGGAAAGACGAAACAGATTCTGCCAACGCAGCGCTATCGCCTACGTCAAAAAAACTCGCTCGATCAATTGAACTGGCGACTTCCTTAAAGACAGGGATGTTACTCGCAATGATTGGTACGCCAAAATAATCGGCCTCAATAAGTGGGAGACCGAAGCCCTCAGCGTAAGATGCGCAAATGACCGCAGCAGCGTTTCTGTAGGCTTCACCAAGTGCCTCATCATCCAAATTTGCCCGCCAATGCAACCGCAATCCGAATTCGGGATGATGTTTCAGACGTTGAACAAAAGTCTCCACGCCCCATCCTTCCCGCCCAATGATGTGAAGCTCAGAATCGATGCCCTTTTCCCAAAGCGATTCAAACGCATCCAGAATGACAGAATGACCTTTTCGAGGCTCGATCGTGCCAACAGAAAGAAACTGGCTTACAC
>NZ_JBARZC010000266.1:0-20903 GCF_049649345.1 Henriciella sp.
GTTCTCGGTGTCGTCTACGACTTCTTCCGTGATGAGATGTTTGCCGGCATTGTCGGCGCGGGGGCAACCCTGAACGGGGCGCCGATGACCGTGTCGGACGTCTCCGACCGCGGCCGCGCCACGCTGATGACCGGCTTTCCGGTGCGCGCCGATTTCTCCGATGAGGCACTTAGCACCATGGCGCGCGACTTTGCCAGCTGGAAGAAGATCCGCATGATCGGCACAGCGGCCCTCGCGGCCGCCTATGTCGCTGCCGGACGGGCCGATTGCTATCGCGAGCAGGGCTCCATGCTGTGGGACATCGCGGCTGGCTGCGCGCTGGTCGAGGCGGCGGGCGGCAAGGTCTCGCTCGACATGACGGCCCTCGACGCGCCAATGAATGTGACGGCGTGGAACGGGACGCTCAAAGTCTGAGGGGCCGCGCGCTCCGCGTGGGCCGCCGTCGCTCACCCTGGCGGCAGTCAGGCATGTTTTGAAGATGACAGTCGTAACACTGGACAGTCTTGCCGTTTATCGACAAATATCTCGCCAAATTCATCTTTCCCAGATCACTCCTGAAAGGATCGACATGACCCGCAAGACTCTTCTCATGGGCAGTGCAGCAGTCCTCGCCCTTGCGATTGGCGCCTGCAGCCCTGCAGACACGGCGGGCGATACGGCCCCGGCCGATTCGGCGACCACAGACGCAAATCTTGAAGCCGACACGCCTGCCGGAGCGGCGGCAGAAGCGTCCACCGCCGAGCCGGGAGCGCTCCAGGAGATTTCGGTGGATGAAGACGAGCTTGAGGGAAATCCGTTTCTTGAAGACTGGGACACAGAGTTCGGTGTCCCGCCGTTCAGCGACATCGGTGACGAGGATTATCTGCCCGCCGTCAAGAAGGGCATTCTGGATCTGCGCGCAGAGATCGACACGATCAGCGCCAGCGAGGAAGAGGCGAGCTTCCAGAATACGATCGTCGCTCTGGACGAGGCCGGCTCGACCCTGGAACGCACGCTGCGCACCTTCGGCAATATCACCGGCACAGACACCAATGACCGCCTGCGGGAGCTGGAAGGCATCATCTATCCGATGGTCACACGCGAAACCGATGCGATCGTGTTCAATGACGCGCTCTGGCAGCGTGTGAAAGCGGTATATGAAGAGCGCGATACGCTCGGGCTCGACGAGCAGGATGCCCGGCTGCTGGAGCTGACCCACCGCCAGTTTACGCGCGCCGGCGCAGACCTGTCGGAGGATGTGAAGGACCAGGTCGCCGACATCAATTCGCAGATTTCCTCGCTGACGACCGAGTTCGGCCAGAACCTGCTGCGCTCCACAAAGGCGTTCCGCATCGAGGTGACCGATGAGGCAGAGCTTGCCGGCCTGTCGCAGGACTTCAAGGACGCCATAAGGATGGACGGCGACCAGGACACATGGCTGCTGACCGTCGACCGGTCGGTCTACGAGACCTTCATGACGCAGTCCGAGAATCGCGAGCTTCGCAAGAAGATGTTCGACGGCTACCGCCTGCGCGCCTCCGAAGGCGAGTTCGACAATGGCCCGATCGCGATCGAGATTGCCCAGCTCCGCGCCAAGCGCGCCGCGCTGATGGGCTATCCGAACCATGCGGCCTATGTGCTTGAGACGAATATGGCGAAGACGCCGGAAGGCGCCGAGGAATTCCTGCTGCGCGTCTGGCGCCCCGGCCTGGCGCAGGCCAAGGCCGAACGCGCGGCCATGCAGGACATGGTCGGCGACGAGTTCACGATCGCAGGCCATGACTGGTGGCACTATTCAGAAAAAGTCCGCCAGGACAAATACGCCTTCGACGACAATGCGCTGAAGCCGTATTTCGAGCTTGGCGCTGTCCAGCAGGGCGCGTTCGATGTGGCGAGCCGCCTGTTCGATATCGAGATCGAGCCGGTCGACGTCGAGGGCTGGAACCCTGTGGTCAATTCTTTTGAGGTGACCGACGCGGAAACCGGCGAGTTCCTCGGCCTCTTCATGTCTGACATGTATGCCCGCGATTCCAAGCGCGGCGGCGCCTGGATGAGCACTTATCGCGGCGCGTCAGATATCAATGACGAGGATATCCGCCCGATCGTGACCAACAATCTCAACCTGATCAAACCGCCTGAAGGCCAGCCGACGCTGATGCGCTTCGACGAGGTCGAGACGCTGTTCCACGAATTTGGTCACGGCCTGCATGGGCTTCTGACCCAGATCCGCTATTCGAACTTTTCCGGCGTTGACGGCCCGCGCGACTATACAGAGTTCCCGGCGCAGATTCTGGAGCATTGGGCAAGCGCGCCGGAAGTGCTGGAAGCATACGCCACCCATTACGAGAGCGGAGAGACCATTCCGCTGGAGCTCATTGAACGGATGAACGAGGCGGCGAACCACAATCAGGGCTTTCGCACGACCGAATATGTCGCCGCCTCGCTGCTCGACCTCAACTGGCACATGCTGTCCTATGATGAGGCCATGGCGATCGAGGATGCGCGCGCTTTTGAAAAGTCCGTGCTCGACAAGTACGGCCTGATCGAGGAAATCGAGCCGCGCTATCGCTCGAACTATTTCAGCCACATCTTCGCGGGCGGTTATTCGGCGGGTTATTACGCCTATCTCTGGTCGGAAATTCTTGATGCGGACGGGTTTGAGGCCTTCAGGGAGACCGGCGACATATTCGATCCGGAACTCGCCGCGAAACTGAAGCGCTGGGTGTATGAGTCCGGCGGCCTGCGCGAGGCTGATGAGCTTTACCGCAACTTCCGCGGCTCGGACCCGACGATCGAGCCGCTGCTGCGCAATCGCGGCTTTGACGTGACCGAGCAGGGCGACGGTTAGACTTGCCCTCTCCGTATAAGGATTAAGGCCTCCCGGACACCCTGTTCGGGAGGCTTTTTCTATGGCGCGATTCGTCCCCATGGAATTCGCCTATAAGGCCAATTAACCACTTGTTAGGGGTCCCGCTTTGTTCCAGCCTGTCCACAGGTTCGGGAATCAGGAGGACGCCTATCATGTCGAGAAACGACAGCCTGTCACATTCATATAGCCCCTATAGCAACCATGATGGAGAAAGCATTGTTCTTGGCTGGCAGACCCGGTCTGACCAGACAACGGGCATGGGGTTTTCACAGCCAGCAGATGACGCGGACAGAGCGCCCGTCGAGCCGGTGGAGCTGTCCGGCGACGGCCACGCCCTGACCATCGCGCCAACCGGCTCCGGCAAGGGCGTGAGCTGCATCATCCCGACGCTGCTGACCTATGAAGGCCCGGTCATCGTGATCGATCCGAAGGGGGAGAATGCGGCCGTCACAGCAGAGCGCCGCCGCGAAATGGGCCAGGACGTCCATGTCATCGACCCGTTCGGGATCAGCGGCGAAGCGCCCTCGCGCTTCAATCCGATGGAGATCGTGAACCCATGCTTCGCCGATTGCACCGACGATGCCGCCATGCTGGCGAGCATGATCACGCCGGTGCTGACGCATGATCCTTACTGGTCGAACCGGGCAACCCAGCTCATCACAGGGCTCATCCTCCACGCCTGTCATGACCTGACGAGCCCCAATCACAACCTCATCAAGGTGCGCGATATCCTGCACAAGGCCTCGCGCGGCGACGAAACCGTGATCGAGGCGCTGAAGACCTCCTCGCACAAGGAGGTGCGGATCACCCATGCCGGGCTGTCCGGGCCAGCCGAACGCACGCGACAGTCGATCGTGTCTATCGCGGCTGACGCGCTCGATGTGTTTCGCGGCGAGTCGATGATGAACAGCCTCTATACCTCATCCTTCGACATCAATGCGGTAACGCGCGGCGACCCGATGACGATCTATCTCGTCCTGCCGCCGCACTTGCTGAAATCGCATGGTCCGGTGCTGAGGCTCTGGGTCGGGGCGCTGTTCTCGCTGATCTGCCGCCGGCGCAAGCGGCCTGACATGCACACGCTCTTCCTGATCGATGAGGCGGCCCAGCTTGGCACATTCGAGCCGCTGCGCTCAGCGCTCACGCTCTTGCGCGGCTATGGCGTGCGCACCTGGAGTTTCTGGCAGGATGCAGCCCAGATCAAGCGGCTCTACCCGGACTGGGAGACGCTGATCTCGAACTGCCGGGCTGTGCAGGTGTTCGGCCGGATGGGCGCGCGAAGTGCGAAAGGCGCCGCTGAAATCCTCGGCGTCGACCATCCCGGTATTTTCCGCGATCTGGCGCCAGACCAGATGGTGGTGGCAATGAATGGCGACGATCCGAAGCTGTGCCACAGGCCCAACTATCTTGATGACAGGCTGCTTTCGAAGCTCGCTGGTGAAAACCCCTTCTTCGGCGCTGACATGCCGGGCGAAGTGAGGCGCCCTGCCGTGCCGGATGAGGCCGGCGCGTCAAATGATGACCAGATCGCGCTCTTCCCGCTCGAACTCTATTCGCCGCGCCGCTATCGAAAGCGCGGGGGCGGTATCAGGCCTTATCGCAAGGCAGGCTGAGGCGCTGAACTACTGGGTGGCGAAGGCGCTCGCGGCTGACAGGTCCGGCAGGATACGCTCGACGAAGGCGCAGCTTTCAATCTCGCCTGATGACGGAATGTCGGGATCGGCGAGATAGGCGCTAAGCGCGAGCCGGGCGCCGGCTGCGATCTGCGTGTCGCTGAGCGGTTCGGTCGTGCGCGCCAGCATCCGGCGCGCTCTGCAGCGATAAAGGCGTACGAAGGCGAGGTCATCGGCGTGCTCGCCAGCGCGCAATTTGTGTAGGGCGTTGAGCTGGCGGTCTGCTGACACGGTCAGCGCGGACGGCCAGCCGGCGCCGCTGGGTCTCGCGATCCAGATATGGGAGCGCGGCTGGCGGGGGTCGCCGGCCTGCAGGCGAACCGAAATCAGCTCGCCTCCCTTAGCCTCTTCGATGCTGACATCGGCGACACCGCGACGGGCAAGCCGGGCGAGCCAGATCTCGATGGCCTCATCGCGAAGCTGCCAGGCGTGTGCCTGTTCGCCCAGCGCAAGCTCAACCGAGGCATAGATGAAAAGGCTGTCGACATCGGCGATATAGCCTGCCTGTTCGAAATGGCGGGCCGCGTCTTCCGGCTTGTCGTCCCAGGCAGCCGCGCGCGCTGCAATTCGGTGTGCTTCGGGGATTTCGGGCCGGTTCGGGCAGGCGGCAATGAAGTCTTCCGTAACGCGCTGGACATAATCGGGGCTCGCCTCTTCCTGCGGATCGGCAAGCTGCATCTGCCAGACTGAAACATCAGACAGCCCGCACGTTCGCACCGGTGCCTCGTCGGCGAAGGCAACCCTTTGCAGGCCGCTATAGGTACAGATGAGCGAGACGATCAGGGCGCTGAGATAGCGAAGAAGCCGTTTGCGCATGGGGGCGCTCCTGCGGGTTACCTTTAGATAACCATGCAGGCCTGCAAGTGTGATGCCGCAGGGCGCTAACCGTAGAAACGCTGGAAGGTCCAGATCAGGCCGGTCACACCAATCGCGAGCGATGCCGGGATGACGACCATGGGCCGGTAGAGATCCATGCGCGAGGCCTGTTTCAGGACGCCGCGGAAATAGAGTGAGGCGGCGAAAGCAAGGCCGACCACAGCGAGCTGGCCGATTTCGACGCCGATATTAAAGCCGATCAGCGCGCTCCAGAACTGGCCCGCGGGCAAGCCAAGTTCGCCGAAGAAGCCGGCAAAGCCCATGCCGTGAATCAGGCCGAAGCCGAAAACCAGAATGGGCCGCAACCGCGTCATCCGGCCGAACAGGATGTTCTCGAACGCGGCAAAGGCAATCGTGGCGGCAATCAGCGGCTCGACGATCGAGGCGGGCGGAGAGATGACGCCTGCGGCCGCGAGGGCGAGGGTCAACGTATGGGCCACGGTAAAGGCCGAAACCTGGATCAGCAGCGGTTTGACGCGCGGCGAAGCCAGGAAGATAGCCAGGATGAACAGGATATGGTCATACCCGCCCGGCAGGATGTGGCGCACGCCGATCGAGATATAGGTGAAGAAGGTGCTGACGCCCGACCGGTCAAAATCCACGGTTTCGGTTTCGGTATATTGCGTCGGCTGGGCGACATCAGCAGACGTGTCGGCTGTTGCAGGGCGATCCATTTCCGAGAGCGCGCGGCAGAGTTCGGGGTCGAGGCCTCCGCCTGGCGTGCAGAATTCGTCTTCTGGATGGGCGGCGGCAATCTGCTGGAACAGGCTCAGTGCCAGCAGGCCAAGCACCAGGACAAGGCCGATCCGGCGCCAGACGGCGAGCTGGCGCGGGCCTGTCTCAGCTGCGGCGTATTTCCTCATGCGACCCCTCGTCTGCATGACCTGACGCCGGCATGGGCAGCATGCCGTCATCATGGCTGTGTGATCCCCCACCGCCGTGAATAGGCGCCAATGCGAGCAGGATTGCAGCACCGACGCCAGCGGCAATGGCCGTCAGACCGCGCACCGGCTTCATTTCCCTCAGCGGTGCCATCAACGGGCCTGTGGCCACATAGATGAGCAAGCCCGCCGAGATGGCAAACAGCGATCCGATGGCTTCATTGTCGAGGCCATACATGAATGGCCCTGAGACAATCACGCCAAGCGGTGTCGTCGCTGCGGCTGCCAGAAAGGCCAGCCAGAACGCTCTGACATTGCTGACACCATAGCGGCGCAGGATTGCGAAAGCGATAACGCCTTCCGGGAATTCATGCAGCGTGAGACCGACCGCGGCATAGACGCCGGAGGCAAAGCTCGCCGCGAAGGTGACCGAATAGATGACGCCGTCGATGAAGGAGTGCACAGCGATCGCGAAGATCGGTGTCAGCGCTTCATGCTTGTGCGCCACGCCGTCCTTTTCGGGGAAGATCGCCTTGACTGTATTGTTGAGAAGGAGCCCGCTAAAGAATCCGGTTGCCAGCCAGATCGGCGCGCTGGACGAGAAGTGAAACGCTTCGGGAATAATGTGCAGGAAGGCCAGCGTTGTCAGCATGCCGGCGGCTGCCAGCCCGAAAAGCGAAGCATTCCGCTCGCTCCACAGCGCCTTTTGGGCGACCACGATCAGCCCGACTGTCGTGCAAAATGCAGCGATCAGGCCGAAAAAAAGCGGTGCCTGGATGGATGACCACATGTGTTCGGGTTTGCCTTGTCAGTCTTGCGCTGCAATTTAGGCAGCAAGCGAATTGAGACGCCAATTGTCCGGCTTGAGACGTTATAGTATCTCATTCCGGCGATTGCGACCTGTTTTTACCGAGAGCCGTCTCTTTTGGCGGCCGGCGAGGAGATGACATCATGGCGGCCAGACGTTTCATCGGGGTTTCCCTTTTTCTCGCGCTCGCCCTTGTGGCCTGTGATCCGGCGTCAGAGCGTCAGGGCAAGGAAATGGCGCCGACAGAGACGCCGGAGACCGATCCGCAGGCCGCTGAAGAGGTGCCTGAGGACGCTTATGAGGAGGCCGGTATCGATGCCGCCAATGATGAAGAAGATCACACTGACTTTGAAGCTGGCACATCCGGCGGCCGCCTCGAAGCGCATGAGCATGGAAAGGCCGTGTTCAGCGCCGCCGTCGATGGCGAGACGCTGACCCTCACTTTCGAAGCGCCGCTGATGTCGATGGTCGGCTTCGAGCATGAGGCGGAAACTCCAGAGCAGACAGAGGCGCTCAATGCGCTGAAAGAGGCGTTCAGGGCGCCCGGCAGCCTGGTCGAGATCAACCGCTCGGCAGATTGCGTGCCGCAGATGACATCGTCAGGCACGCATTTTTCCGGCGGGCATGGCGCGCTTGAGGTCGAGCATGTCTACACCTGCGACAATCCGGGCGAACTCGCGCGGATCGACTTTTTGAACATGGGCAACTATCCGGGGCTTGCCTCGATCGATGCCGTGTTCGTCTCCGACACACAGCAGGCGGTTAGAGAGCTGACACAGTCGAACGCCGCGCTGGAGATTCCTTGACCGCTGTAATGCCTGAGCCTGTGATCAAGATCCGCGAGCTTCGCTTTGCATGGCCGGGCGCCAGCGCGCCACTGCTCGATATTCCCTCCTTTGAAATGGCATCGAGAGAGCGGCTTTTCCTGCGCGGTCCGAGCGGATCCGGAAAGTCGACCCTGCTCGGGCTGATCGCCGGTGTGCTGGAGCCTCAGGCGGGGTCTGTCAGTGTGCTCGGCGAGGATATGGCAGACTTGTCAGGTGCCGCGAGGGACAGGCTGCGCGCCGATCATCTCGGCGTCATCTTCCAGATGTTCAATCTCGTGCCGTATCTCTCTGTGCTGCAGAATGTGACGCTGCCCTGCCGGTTCTCGGCGGCGCGGCGCAAGGCGGCCGAAGCTGGCGGGACATCGGCTGAAGAGGCCCGCAGGCTGCTTGGACGGCTCGGCCTCAGCGACGAGAAACTGCTCGCCCGGCCGGTGACAGAGCTTTCGGTCGGCCAGCAGCAACGGGTCGCCGTGGCGCGTGCCCTGATCGGCGGGCCTGATATCCTGATCGCTGACGAGCCGACCTCCGCGCTCGATGCCGATGCGCGTGACCGCTTCATCGCGCTGCTGAACGAGGAGGCGACCCGCTCTGGGGCGGCGTTGCTTTTCGTCAGCCATGACGGCGCTCTCGCCAGCCATTTCGACCGCAGCATCGACTTGACCAAGCTCAATCGAGCCACGGTGACCGCGTGACCGGAATCCTCGGCCTTGCCTGGCGCAGCCTGATGAACCGTCGCGGATCGGCGCTGCTGACGGTGCTCGCCGTGGCGCTGTCTGTCGCGCTCTTCCTCGGCGTCGACAAGGCGCGCAATGGCGCGCGTGCCGGCTTCGACAATACGATTTCGGGCACGGATCTGATCGTCGGTGCGCCAACCGGGCAGATCAATCTGCTGCTCTATTCGGTCTTCCGGCTCGGTAATGCGACGGCGGAGATCAGCTGGCCGACCTATCAGGAGATCGCCGCGCGCGACGATATCGCCTGGACGGTCCCGGTCTCGCTCGGTGACAGTCATCGCGGCTATCGGGTGATGGGCACGAACGCGGCTTATTATGACCATTACGCCTATGGCGGCGGCCAATCCCTCGCTCTGGCCGAAGGCGACTTGGGCGATGATGTTTTCGATGCCGTCCTCGGCGCCGATGTGGCGGGCGCGCTCGATTATGGCCTCGGCAGCGAAATTGTGCTGACCCATGGGCTAGGTGCAGGCGGCCTGACCGATCATGACAACCGGCCGTTTATTGTCTCCGGCATCCTCGAGAAGACGGGCACGCCTGTCGATCAGACGCTGCATATATCGCTGGAAGGGATGACGGCGATCCATGTCGGCTGGGAAAGCGGCACGAAGAACCCGCTCGCCGACACGATCACCGAAGAGATGATCCGCGGCTTCGACCTGACCCCGCGCACGATTTCGGCGGTGTTTGTCGGGCTTGAGCGGCGCGGCACCATCCTTTCGACCCAGCGTGCGCTCAATACCAAGCCGGGCGAACCGCTGCTTGCCATCATCCCGGGAGTCGCGCTGGCCGAGCTCTGGCAAGTCACTGGCGTGGTCGAACGAGCGCTGATTGCGGTGTCGATCTTCGTCATCGCGGTGGGGCTGGTCTCTGTCCTGACCAGTATTCTTACCAGTCTCAATGAACGCCGCCGGGAAATGTCGATCCTGCGCGCAACCGGTGCGCGGCCGGGGCATATCTTCTTTCTCATGGTAGCTGAGGCGGGTCTTCTTGGTCTGATTGGCGCGGTGCTGGGCGTGGTGCTTGTGCAGATCGGCCTGGCGCTCGCCGGGCCTGTTCTGTCGGCCAATTACGGGGTTCAGCTGCAGGGGCTTGGTGTTTCCATGATCGATCTCTGGACGGTGCTTGGCGTGACAGGCGCGGCCATCCTGATCGGCATCATCCCGGCCGTGACGGCGCTGCGCCGCTCGCTTGCAGACGGTCTGACGGTGAAGCTCTAGGAGAAATGGCGCAAAAAAGGCATGGATGCCCGGCAGGATCGATACTATATACACCTCATGAAAACACTTCTACTCAGCGCCAGCGCCCTTAGCCTCATCGCCCTTGCTGCCTGCGGCGGCCCGCAGGATGACACGCCTGATCCGACTGTGCCGGAAACGGTCGATACGGCCTCCGACAGCGACAGGCAGGCCGCCGCCGATGCGGTCCTGGCCAAGGCCGAGAGCGGCGAAGGCCCCCAGATCGGCGATCGCATTCCCGAGCCTGAGGAAGACGAAGCGGCAGGCGACACTATTGCTGCAGCGGCCGCAGCCGAAAAAGCCAGGGCCGATGAAGTCGCCGCTCGCGGTGTAACGGAGATTGGCTGGGAAGAGCTGATGCCGGAGGGCGAGGAAGAGCGCCTCGCCGAAATGTATCAGGCGCAGATGGCGATGCTCTATTCCGGCGCCGGCGTGACCGAAGGCTCTGCCGCCGACCAGGCGATCCAGATCGGCACGTTCAACGTGGTCAAGGATATGGACGGCATGAAGATCCGCCTGCCGGGCTACACCGTGCCGTTCGAATACGGCAAGGACGCGCAGATCAGCGAATTCCTGCTCGTGCCCTATTATGGCGCCTGCCTGCACGCGCCGCCGCCGCCGCCGAACCAGACCGTGTTCGTAAAGACCGATGACAAGATCCAGTTGAAGGACCTCTCACAGGCGGTCTGGATCGAAGGCACGCTGCGCACCCAGACCCAGGAATCCGAGCTGGCGGACGCGGCCTACACGATCGAGATGACGGGCTGGGAAATCTACGAATACTAGATTTGCGATGGCTGCACACTGCGGCCCACCAACACCAATTGCAGAAATTGAGAGGGGCGGACCCAAAAAGAATCCGCCCCTCAAAACGCAACTAACTCTACTGGAGAGTCTTGTCGCGCGGATTGGTTAAAAGATTACGACTGCTTGGCCAGCAGGTTGCGAATTTCTTCGAGCAGAACTTCCTGGCGCGGCGGGGCAGGGACTTCCTCGGGCGCCTCTTCCTTTTTCGCGATCATGCGGTTCATGCCCTTGATGATAAGGAACATCACGAAGGCGACGATAATGAAGGAAATCAGAGCAGCGATGAAGTTGCCAAGCTCGATCACCGCAGCTTCCTTGATCACTTCGCCGTCAGCACCGATTTCTGCCGGAGAGACGGTGTAAGCGATCGAGGCCAGATCAACCCCGCCCATGACGGGGGCCAGGATCGGCAGGAAGACGCCCTGAATGAAAGCGGTAACAACCGTGGCGAACGCGCCGCCCATCACAAAGCCGACGGCCATGTCGACGAGGTTGCCTTTCATGGCAAACTCTTTGAATTCGTTGAACATAAATATACCCCTCCAGATGTGGACCGGCCCTGACTGACCGCGCGAAAACATCAGCCAGTTCCTATTTTGCGTCAATGCCAAACAAGTTCAGGTCGTGCCCGCCCGGCCAAAGCCGGAAGAATGCCCGCGATTGGGGTGCCAAGCCTGTGATAAGGGAAAGGGAACGGGCGTTTTTTGCCGCCTCTAGCGTGCTTCGGGATCCTTGCCGCCATTCACGCGGGCCCGAAGCTCCTTGCCAGGGCGGAAGAAGGGAACCGACTTTGCGTCGACCATAACCTTTTCCCCGGTGCGCGGATTACGCCCAACGCGCGGTTTTCGTTCGCGCACCGAGAAGGCACCGAAGCCGCGCAGTTCCACACGGTCACCACTGGCGAGTGCGTCGGCAATCTCATCCAGGATCACGGCCACGATCTTTTCGAGATCGTCATGCTTGAGGTGGCTATATTCGTCAGCCAGCCGGGAAATAAGTTCTGATCTGAGCATGACTTTGTTTATAAATGAAATTTGGGGCGAAAACCAGTGTTTCCGCCCCAAACCAAGTCTTGTTTTTTTGTAATTTTCTACTTTTTGTAGAAAATCGGCGTTTTATTCGCCTTTATCGGCTTTCTTGGCAGCGGGCTTCTTGGCCGCAGCTTTCTTTGCCGGTGCCTTTTTAGCCGTGGTTTTCTTGGCGGCAGCCTTCTTTGCCGGTGCCTTTTTCTTGGCGGCCGGCTTCTCGTCTGCCTTTGCCTCAGCCTCATCGTCGGCAGACTCGTCTGCTTCCGGCTCGGCCTTCGCTTCAGCCTCATCGGCCTCATCGGCTTCGTCAGCCTTCTCGGCATCTTCTGCCGGCTTGGCCTTAGCGGCTGCCTTCTTGGCTTTCGGCTTTTCCTCGGCCTCGTCGGCATCATCCGAATCGGTGGTTGCCAGAGCGGCTCCGAGGATATCGCCAAGCGATGCCCCGCTGTCTGCAGAACCGTACTGTTTCACAGCTTCCTGCTCTTCGGAGATCTCGAGGGCCTTGATCGAGACGGAGACACGGCGCGACTTGGTGTCGAGCTGGGTCACCTTGGCATCGATCTTGTCACCGACCGAGAAACGCTCAGGGCGCTGTTCGGAACGGTCGCGCGAGAGATCCGAGCGGCGGATGAAGGCCGTCATGGCAGGTTCGCCAAACGACACTTCGATGCCGCCAGAGGTCACTTCGCTGACCGTACAGGTGACAATGTCGCCGCGGCGCATGGCCATGTCGGACATCGGGTCGCCAGCCAGTTGCTTGATGCCGAGCGAGATACGCTCCTTCTCGGTATCAACGTCGAGCACTTTCGCGCGGACGACGTCGCCCTTGTTGAAGTTGGCAATCGCCTGCTCGCCGGGAACGTCCCATGCGATGTCGTTGATGTGGACCATGCCGTCGAGTTCCGGGCCGAGACCGACGAAAAGACCGAATTCCGTGATGCCGCGGACTTCGCCTTCGACTTCGGTGCCGGTCGGATGCTCTGCCATGAACGCTGACCACGGATTGTCCTGGGTCTGCTTCAGGCCGAGCGAGATGCGGCGCTTCTCAGGATCAACGTCGAGAACCTCGACCATGACTTCCTGAGAGGTGGAGACGATCTTGCCCGGATGGACGTTCTTCTTGGTCCAGCTCATTTCAGAGACGTGGATCAGGCCTTCGACGCCGTCTTCCAGCTCAACGAAGGCACCATAATCGGTGATGTTCGTGACCTGGCCGTTGAGACGCGTGCCAACCATGTACTTGCTCTCGACGCCTTCCCAGGGATCGGCCTCGAGCTGTTTCATGCCGAGCGAGATACGCTGGGTGTCCTGGTTGATCTTGATTATCTGGACTTTGACCGTGTCGCCAACATTGACGACCTGGCTTGGGTGGTTGATCCGCTTCCAGCTCATGTCGGTGACGTGCAGCAGGCCGTCGATGCCGCCGAGGTCAACGAATGCACCATAATCGGTGATATTCTTGACGACGCCTTCGCGGGTATCGCCTTCATTCATCGCATCGACGATTTCAGCGCGCTGTTCGGCACGGCTCTCTTCAAGGATCGCACGGCGCGAGACAACGATGTTGCCACGGGCGCGGTCGAGCTTGAGGATCTGGAACGGCTGGACCTCGCCCATGAGCGGGCCAACGTCGCGGACAGGACGGATATCGACCTGCGAGCCAGGAAGGAAGGCGTTGACGCCGCCGAGATCGACGGTGAAGCCGCCTTTGACACGGCCGGAGATCGCGCCTTTGACAGGCTCGTCCTTGTTGTGGCTGTCCTCGAGCTTGATCCAGCTTTCTTCGCGGCGAGCCTTGTCGCGCGAAAGAACAGCTTCGCCCATCAGGTTTTCGATACGGTCGAGATAGACTTCGACGATATCGCCTGGTTTTGGCTGCTCGTCCTCGAGGAGGAATTCTTTCATCGGCACGCGGCCTTCGACCTTCAGGCCGACGTCCAGCGTCAGGTGGTCGCCGTGTACGCCGACGACAGTTGCAGGGACCACGCGGCCTTCCTGCAGGGTTGTGGCACCGGTCGAGTCTTCGAACATTGCTGCGAAGTCGTCGGTGCTCGGATTCATGGTTTCAGTTGACATATTTACTCCAGGGAACTGACCAATGCGGGTTTATGGACGCCAAGCGGGATTGCTGGCGTTAGCGCACTGTCAGGAAAAATCAGACGAGGCAGAGGCGGGCTTTTGGATTTGGAGCGATTGCGCCCCAGAGCCTGCTAGTCTTTTCGGGCCAGGATCATGTCGATCTCGGACCGTGCCTTATCCACAGCCGCGTCTATAGTCAGATGAGTCGTATCTATCAAGGCCGCGTCTGCGGCCTTTTTCATCGGCGCATCCTTGCGGGATGCATCGCGGGCATCCCGCTCGCGCAGCTGCTGGGTCAGGTCCTCCAGCGTGATCGTGTCGCCTGACGCGGTAAGCTCCTTGTGGCGGCGCTGCGCGCGAACCTCCAGATCGGCATCGATCCAGAGCTTGGCATCGGCGTTCGGACAGATCACCGTACCGATGTCCCGGCCATCGAGGACGGCGCCTGCGGCCTGGTTGGCAAAGGCACGCTGGAGATCGAGCAGCGCGGCGCGAACCTCGGGCAGGACGGCCACTTTCGAGGCAGCGACGCCCGCTTCTGCCGACCGCAAATCCTCCTCCTCGAAATCATTAAGGTCGAGCGATGCCGCGACGGCGGCCACAAGGTCGCCGTCTTCGAGGTTGACCCCCGCGCGTATCGCCGCAACCCCCGTTGCACGATAGAGCCGGCCCGTATCGAGATAGGGCAGGCCGTACCAGGCCGCTATACGCCGCGCGATCGTGCCTTTGCCGGAGGCGAGCGTTCCATCGATTGCGATAATCATGGGACCGCGTGATGGTCGAAGCCTCTTGCAAGGTCAAGCACCGCCTGCCACTGGCGAGGTCAGGTCCATACAGAGGGAAATGCGGCGATGGCGGATATGTGTACTGACCGGCTCTGGACGGCAGAAGCGATGCGGCGGATCCAGGCGGACTTCAACCGCTCTGCCGATACCCATCTGATCCGGGTCGACTTGCCGGGCTTTAAAGACCAGCACCTCTATCTGAAAGACGAGTCGATCCATCCCTCCGGTAGCCTGAAGCACAGGCTGGCGCGCTCGCTCTATCTCTATGGGCTGTGCAATGGGAAGATCGGGCCCGAGACAGTTATTGTCGAAAGCTCATCGGGCTCGACGGCGGTCTCAGAGGCCTATTTCGCAAAAATCCTCGGTCTGCGCTTTATCGCCGTGGTGCCGACCGGGACGGCGAAATCCAAGCTCGACCAGATCCGCTTCTATGGCGGGGAAACCCATGCCGTCGATGCGCCGCTCATCTATGCAGAGGCCGAGCGCCTCGCGGCTGAATGCGGCGGGCATTATATGGACCAGTTCACCTATGCCGAGCGGGCGACCGACTGGCGGGGCAACAACAATATCGCCGAGAGCCTGTTCGCGCAGCTGGCGGAAGAAGCCCACCCGGTGCCGGACTGGGTGGTGATGAGCGCCGGGACAGGTGGGACATCGGCGACGATCGGGCGATACATTCGCTACCGGCCCGATCTGTCGGCCAAGACATGTCTCTGCGTTGCTGACCCGGAGAACTCGGTTTTCTACGATCATTTCGAGACGCGCGATCCATCCCTCACGCTGAAGACGCGCTCGCGCATCGAGGGCATCGGCCGGCCCCGCGTCGAAGCCTCCTTCCAGCCGCAGGTCATCGACCGGATGATCCAGGTGCCGGACGCCGCTTCCATCGCCACCATCCACTGGCTCGAAGGCATTCTTGGCCGCAAATGCGGGGGCTCGACCGGCACGAATGTCTGGGCCGCGCTCCATATCATGGACGAAATGCGCCAGGCCGGGCGGGCAGGGAGTGTCGCGACGCTGATCTGCGATGGCGGCGAGCGCTATCTCGACACTTATTATAATGAGGACTGGCTGAGCGCCCAGGGGCTCGATCCGTCTTCCCATCTCGACACGATCAGCGAACTGACCCGCTGAACCTTGTGGCCGGTTTGGCAAACTCATGCCGCGTCACAACTGATCCGCTCGCGCTTTCTGCGCGTATCAAGAACCGTGCTACGCTTCACCCTCCCGCTCGTCTTAACAGTCCTGTCTGCGATTTCATCCATGCCCTCAGCCGCCTCTCCGGAACATCCTTCCTCTGCCCCGCTCCTCTCATTCCAGGCGCCAGAGGAGTCGGAGATGTGGCGGACGGTCAACGACACGGTTATGGGCGGGCGCTCCAATGGTGGACGCGCTATCGAGAATGGCGAACTGGTCTTCTCTGGTACGATCAATACGAATGGGGGCGGGTTCTCATCGGTTCGCCGAGAGATGGAGCCTGGCGCCCTGGACGGCGCGACAGCCTTTGTTCTCCATTTGAAATCGGATGGGCGCGATTACAGGCTGATTGCCCGGACCGATGAAGAATTCAGGGGGCGGTCTGTCTCCTATCAGGCACCGATCCCGCAAAGCCCGGCCGGGGAATGGACCAGCGTCCGGGTTCCGTTTTCGGAATTTGCCCCGGGCGTGTTTGGCCGTGATGTTCCGGCCGCTCCGTTTGCGCCGGAAGAGCTCAATGAGCTTGGTTTCATTATTGCGGACGGGGTCGACGGCGCCTTTTCACTGAGCGTCAGGTCGATTGGCCTCGAGCGTTAGGCGTCCGGCGTCCGGTCTGTTTTCAGCAGGGTTTCCAGGTGTTCAAACAGCGTTTCCTTGCCCGTCGATGGCGTGAGGTCGGCGCTATATTTGGCTGTTTCAGGATCCAGCAACAGCATGGATTCGGTCGCATAATAGTGGCCGATACGGGCATATTCGGCGCGCGCCTTGAGGGGTGGATAAGCCTTGGCGACGAGGGATAGCGCGTTCGCGATGCCGAGCAGCAGGCCGGGCGGCACCTGTTTGATGTTCGGCGGTTGGCCGAGCAGCGAGAACATGTATTCGCCTTGCGCCCGCGGCGTGATGGCCTCGCCGGGGCCGCCAATCGGCAGAATTGCGTTATGGTACGCATCGTTCTCCAGGCAGTCTGCGATAAAATTTGCCAGATCGTCGTCGCTGATCGGCTTGCAGGCTGTCAGCTCACCATCGGCAAACACCAGATAGGGCTTGCCGGCCTTCACGCGCTTCACCAGGCCTGTCAGCGATTTGAAAAAGGCTGTCGGTCGGACAATGGAATAGTCGATACCCGAACCTTTCAGCGCGTCCTCAAAGGCGAGCTTGGCTTTCTGGAAGGCCAGTTTCGGCTTCTGGACGCAAATTGCCGATAGCAGGACCATGTGGGACACGCCGGCCGTGGGGGCGAGCTCGAGCGCATTTAGGTTGGCCTCATAATCGATGCGCTGGGCATCCTTCTTTTCGCCGGTTCGCGACGCCAGGCAGGAAACGATGACGTCGAACGCCTCGCCGCAAAACCCGTCCCGCTCGAGGCTTGCCTTGTCTGTGACATCGCACGCGCGGATCGTCGTTCCTTCCAGATTACGGGCAAGCGCTTCGGGGCTGTGGCGGGGTGTCCTGGCCGGTTGCGGACGCACAAGGCAGACAGTGTCATGCCCGCGCGCCACGAGCGCCCGCGCTGTCGCCTGGCCGATCGTCCCGCTTGCGCCGAGCAGAAGGACGCGTTTCGCCGATTGGGTTGCTGGT
This sequence comes from Henriciella sp., assembly GCF_049649345.1. Lineage (GTDB taxonomy): Bacteria > Pseudomonadota > Alphaproteobacteria > Caulobacterales > Hyphomonadaceae > Henriciella. Next base: position 17,360 of record NZ_JBARZC010000266.1, read on the forward strand.
GATGGCACCGTCATCGTTCCGGTCTAGCGGACGCTGCCATGTTCGGCCATCCATGAGGCAGCTCGTTGGCTCTATTCCACCGGGCGGCCCTCATCGAGGAGGTCTTTTTCGCCGGTCTGGGCGCGTTCTTCGTCGACCTTTTCGCTGATCGAATCGTCAGGGCGCACATCGAGGACGCTGGCTTCAGCCTCTGCATCACTCGCTGACGGGATGCGGGTCGTCGGGGTGGCAGGGTCGGAGGCAGGGGCGGCCGCCTCCTCTTCGCTTGATTGCGTCAGCAGAGCCGGGACCTTGCCGTCGAAACGCAGGCGGTAGATGGGCTCGGGAAGGGTAAAGCCGTCGGCTTCCAGCGCGTCCTTGGCGGCCCGGATGGCGAGGCTGCGGGCCTTGTGAAACTCGGTGTCGGACTGGTTCACCCAGGCGAGGAATCTGACAATGATATTGCTGTCGCCAATCGCCTTGATGAGCGCATCAGGCTTGGGGTCCTTGAGGATGAAATCGAGCGCGCTGATCGCGCCGAGCCCGCTCGCCATGGCCGCGACCGGATCATCTTCTGCATCGACGCCAAGTTCGAATTCGAACCGGCGTTCCGGATTGCGGGTATAGTTCAGGATGATCGCCTTGAAGACGGCCGCATTGGGAATGCGAAGGTGATTGCCGTCGAGCGTCATGAGGATGGTGGCGCGGGAGGTGAGCCGGACAACCCTGCCTTCATGTTCATTGATCAGGACATGATCATTGGCGCGGAAGGGCTGGCGCAGGCTCAGCATGATTGAGGAGATGTAGTTCTCGACCGTGTCGCGCACCGCGAAACCGATGGCGAGACCGATAACGCCCGCGCCGCCAAGGATCGCGCCCATCAGCGCGGTTGCGCCAACCAGGTTGAGCGCTGTGACGAGACCGAGCACGACGGCCATGAAGCGGATCGCCTGCGAGATGATTTCAGCGAGAAACGGGTTGGGGGCCACACGCCGCCAGAGCCCGCGCCAGCTTGCGATAAGATGGCCGATCACGGCGATGACCAGGAAAACCGCGAGCGCAAGGCCGAGCAGGGGCAAGCCCTCCCAGGTGCGCTCCAGCGTCGATCTGATATTTTCGATGGCCGGCGAGATGGATTGCTCGACGGCGAGCGACCGGGTGATCGAATCCTCGACGGTCACGACGCCTTCCAGCCGCGACGCGATCGAGACAGCCCGGTCTCCGTCTCCCTGCTGGCTCACCGTGCCGGACAGCGACACGACGCCAGAAGTGACATCGACAGTGAGGGCTTCCAGCCCGTCTATCTCCGAGAAAATATCGGTGAGCCGCGCGGCAAGCGCATCGTCAGAAATGACGCGCTCGGCCGCGATCGGATCGGCCGGCTGGGAGTCAGCTTCCTCCTGCGCGAGTGCGGGCGCTGCAAGGCTGGCGAAACCCAGAACAAGAAACAGAAGTAGCGCGCGGCGGACCATTACGCGCTAGCAATACGCGAGCGAGACGAAATGTTCCACGAAAAGAAGCGATGGCAGGCTTGCGCCCGTCAGCCTTTCGCGGCGGCCGCCTCAACGCCGGCCACCATCTCGTCCAGCGGCGTGTCATGGTAGAACAGGTCTTTGACCGCGCCGTCCGGGCCGATCAGATAGACATGGGTGGTGTGGTTGAGGCGCGGGCCGGCTTCTGCGTTACGCGCCATGTTCGCCTCAGCGCGCACCATGAAGGCCTGAACCGTACCGCGCACCTGTTTGCGTGTGCCGGACAGGACGCGCAGACTGCCGCCTTTTTCCTCTGCCCATTCACCCAAGGCCTCGCGCCGGATTTCCGGCCCGGTTTTCGGCATGCCGGCTGCGCCCGGTTTCATCATCGAGGCATGGTCCTTGTCATGGCCATGCATGCCGCCCGTCATGTCGTCGAGGCGCGGCGCGCGGATATCGATGAACACAGCTTCGGTTTCGAGCCCGGATGCGCTGAGCGCCGCCGCAGCGGCCTGAACCGTGCCGACGCCGAGTGGGCAGGCTTCGAGGCATTCCATGTATCCGGCATAGACGAGCGAATAGTGGCCGAGGAAGTTTTCCTCCGTGAACGGAAGACCCGACTGGTCGACCATGTCGATCGCCCCGCCGAGTTCGCTGAGCGCTGGCGGCGCATAATCATGCCCGCCATGGCCACCGTGCCCGGACGTGCCTTCTGCATCATCGGCTGCCCCGGCGAGAGGAGCCAAAAGTACGCCGACAGCGGCAAGGCCCGATCTGGAAAGGAGTGTCATCATGCTCTCACCCGTATGACGGTCTCGGCGACGCCGCGCCCATTGTCGTGGATTTCGCCTGTAATCCAGTCATGAAACTCCATCCGTACGCGGTATTCACCCGGCTCGGTTGGGCGGAAGAACAAGTCGCGCCGTTGCGCCGAGACGGTCTCAAACGGTTCGCCTGCCGGGATCGTATAGGGCTGGGCCCATGGACGGTCCGGGTCGCCGAGGATGCGTCCATCGGTGCCGACAACTTCGGCATCGAGACCTTCGATCGTGGTGCGCACAACCGAATAGCTCGCATTCAGAAAGCGCACGAGAACGGTCTCCCCGACGCGTGCATCGACCCTGACCTTGCGGTGCCGCCTGGTCCGCGTGTTCTCGACGCCGGTGATGAGGAAATATTTCGGCCGGAACACGTTGAGCCCCGCATCTTCATTGCAAAGGCCCGCCGAATGGTTGAGGTCGCGCCATCTCGGGTCGACATCATCGGGTATCCAGAAGGCTTCGACATCGTATTCCAGATCGCCATCGAGCAGGCTGCCCGGCCCCGAAGCCGGGTCGACGATGAGCAGGCCATACATGCCCATTTCGAAATGCAGCACCGTATTCTTGTGGCAATGGTAGAAATGTGTGCCCGGATAGCGCGGCTGGAACTGGTAGGTGTAGCGGCCATTCACCTCGAAACTGGTATGGCCGACCCCGTCATTGAACGTTGTCGGATTGATGCCGTGATGGTGGATCGTGTGCGAGTTCTTTTCGCCCTTGATCTCCGAATGGACGACCTCGCCGACGCGCACACGGATCGGACGGGATGGGAATTCATCCTTGGAATCGGAATCGTCATCATCCTTGAAGTTCCAGAACTCGATATCCTCACCGTCGGACATTTCGAGTTTGAGCGTGTTGGCGCCGGCCCGCGAAAAGCGTCTGTCCGGGCGCACCCTGTCGGGCGTGTCGAAATTCTCATCGATGACATTGCAGCTGAACGTGTCGAACGAGCTGTTGCCTGCAACATTGCTGTCTTCAAACTCAATATCGCTTCGGCCCCCACCAGACCCGCTGCCACTACTCTCGCTGCGATCTTCATCGCGTCCCCGGCGCCTGTCCTCGTCGCGTCCACCGCGGCCCCGGCCTCGCCCTCTGCCCTTGCTCATGCGCCGGCCCCTTCCGGATTTTCAGGACGCGCCGGCCCCAGCAATTCCCAATCAGTTACTAGACCTTGCGGGTAGCTGCCGCCCCGCGCGGTCTGAGAGATTTCCATGTGGCAGTGCATCGGATACTTCATCGGAAATGGTTCCTCACGCGGCGGCCAGGCGT
>NZ_JBARZC010000267.1:0-5292 GCF_049649345.1 Henriciella sp.
AAGCCCGGCCTTGGAGGCCTGATAAGGCCCCCAGAAGGCGCGCGGGCGCGGCACGACCCCAGAGGTGATGAAGACAGCGCGCGGGCTGTCGGAGCGTTGCAGCAGCGGTGCCATGGCGCGGATCAGACGCCAGTTGGCCGTGAGGTTGACCTCGATCGTCTCTTCAAAGCTGCGTGGCCCAACCGTCTGCAACGGCCCGAGCGTGCCGAGAATGCCGGCATTGCCGAGCAGGCCGTCGAGCCGTCCGAACCGCGAGGCCAAAGCCTGTCCGACTGTCTCGAAAGCAGTCTTGTCTTTCAGGTCCATCGGGATCAGCGTCGCAGACCCGCCGGCTGCCCCAATCTCATCATCGAGCTTTTCGAGTGCCAGCTTCGAGCGTGCAATGGCGACGATGTGGTGTCCGTCCTTGGCGAGCGCCAGCGAAGCGGCCTTGCCGATGCCCCGCGAGGCCCCGGTAATGAGGGTGATACGTTTATCCATGCGGGCGGGTTAGACCGGCGCGGCGCTCTAGTCCAGAAGCGAAAGCTGGCGGTCCTTGGCGCTTTCCTCGCGCATATGATCGACGAGGCGCGTGGGGTAGCAGCCGGTAAAGCAATGGTCGGCAAATTGCGGCATGTTCACATCGCGCTCGACACCAATGGACGCGTAGAGGCCGGGCACGGACAGGAAGCCCAGCGTTTCGACTTTCAGGAAGTCCCGCATCTGTTCCAGCGTGTGATTGGCCGCGATCAGTTCAGACTGGGCCGCCATGTCGATGCCATAGAAATCAGGATGCGTGATAGGCGGGCTGGCCGAGCGCATATGGACTTCGGTCGCGCCCGCATCGCGAACCATCTGGACGATTTTCTTCGAGGTATTGCCGCGCACGATGGAGTCGTCGACGAGCAGGACGCGTTTGCCTTCGAGGACGGCGCGGTTCGGCGAGTGTTTCTTTGAGATCGATTTCTGCCGCCCGGTCTGCGTTGGCTCGATAAAGGTGCGGCCGACATAGTGGCTGCGGATGATGCCGAGCTGGAAGGGAATGTTGCTTTCCTCAGAATATCCAATGGCTGCAGGAACGCCCGAATCCGGCACAGGAACGATAACATCGACATCAGCCGGGTTCTCGCGCGCGAGCTGTTTGCCCATGCGCCGGCGGACCTCATAAACGCTGCGGCCCTGAACGATACTGTCAGGGCGCGCAAAGTAGACATATTCGAAAAGGCACGGCGTTTCCGGGCGTCTGGGAAAGGGCCGATAGCTTTCGACCCCGTCATCGGTAATGATGACGACTTCGCCATTCTCGATCTCTCGCACGAATTCGGCGCCGATAATATCGAGCGCGCACGTCTCCGATGCGAGCACCCAGCCCTTGCCAACCTTGCCGAGGACAAGCGGGCGCAGGCCAATCGGGTCTCGTACACCGATCAGCTTCTTGTTGGTCAGGCCGACCAGCGCATAGCCGCCTTCGATATATTGCAGCGCGTCCTGGAAACGGTCGCGCATCAGCGGCTTGGGGCTGCGAGCGACGAGTTGCAGGATCACTTCAGTGTCCATGGTGGACTGGAAGATTGCGCCCTTCTCGATGAGGTCCCGGCGCAGTGCGCGTGCATTGGTGATGTTCCCATTATGCGCAATCGCAAAGCCGGAGGAGGCGAGGTCAGCGAAGATCGGCTGGATGTTGCGGACCGCGGGCTTGCCTTGCGTCGAATAGCGATTGTGGCCAATGGCCGAATCGCCCGGCAGGCGCTCTGTTAGATTGCCGCCAAAATTCTCGCCGACGAGGCCCATATGGCGCTCATTGTGGAAGCGCTCGCCGTCAAAGGTGGCGATGCCACAGGCTTCCTGTCCGCGGTGCTGGAGGGCGTGAAGTCCAAGAGCTGTGAGAAGAGAGGCTTCGGGGTGGCCGTAGACGCCTACGATGCCACATTCCTCGCGAGGCTTGTCGTCATCATGGTCCCAGATCATCGACACCTCGCTTGGGCTGGTTGCCTGCGAGTTATGACGGCGATGTGACTTCGTCAAGAGGGACGCGCTGCTGAACGCGCTCGCCGACCTGCGGCGCGTAGCGCTCGACATATTCAGCGCCGTTCTGCAGGAGCGGGTAGGACTGGGCGTTGCGGATCCATTCAGGTATCCGGTCCTGATCGAGCGCCATGCGCATGAGAAACACAAAGAATATCAGCACAACCGCGCCGCGGATGAAGCCGAACGCCGCCCCTGCGATCCGGTCAAACAGGCTGACCCCTTCCGCCCCCTGGATCGACTTTGAAAGGTTGGCGCCGAACCAGGCGACAATGACATAGACGAGCAGGAAAAATCCGAGAAACAGGATCAGGTCGGGCAGCCAGGCGGGCGAATCATCCGGCATCAGGCCTGACAGCGAATCGCGCAGATAGAGGCGGGCATAATAGGCTGCGGCGAGCGCGGCGATGAAGGCGCCGAGGGTTGCCAGTTCGCGCATGAAGCCGCGTGCCAGAGCCATCAGCGTCGAGATGATCAGCAGAACGATCACGATCGCGTCAAAGGCTGTCAGGGCGTCCATCATGCGTCTTGTTCCGGACCAATTAACTCTACAAGATCAGATAGCCGTGCCACGGTGGTCACGGTCAACCCTTCAATTGCCGAGAAACTGCCCTCAGGCACATATGCGCGCTCAAATCCCAGCCTTTGAGCCTCTTTCAGGCGCTGCTCCATCCGCGCGACGGGCCTGATCGCCCCTGAGAGTGCGATTTCGCCGAAGAAGACCGATTTTTCCGGAACCGGCTTGTCAGCCAGCGATGTCAGCAGAGCAGCGGCGGCGGCAAGATCGCCGGCCGGCTCTGCGATTCGGTAGCCGCCAGCGACAGAGAGATAGACGTCCCGACCGGCAAGCGAGACCCCGCAGCGTGCTTCGAGCACGGCGAGCACCATGGCGAGCCGGTTTGAGTCCCAGCCGACAATGCTGCGCCGGGGCGTGCCATAGGAAGAGGCCGCGACAAGCGCCTGGACTTCGGCCAGCACAGGACGCGAGCCTTCCATGGCCGCAAAGACGGCCGCGCCGCCTGAATTGTCATTATCGGACGAGAGGAACAGGGCAGAGGGCTCACGCGCCGGGGCGAGGCCATACTGGTGCATCTCGAAGATGCCGATCTCGTCTGTCGGTCCGAACCGGTTCTTGACCGCCCGCAGGATGCGGAACTGGTGGCCGCGCTCGCCTTCAAAATAGAAGACGGTGTCGACCATATGCTCGACGACGCGAGGTCCTGCGATCTGGCCCTCCTTGGTCACGTGGCCGACAAGGATCAGCGCAACATCGGATTTCTTGGCCCAGCGCGTGAGCTCCTGGGCGCAGGCGCGGACCTGTGCGACTGAGCCGGGGGCGGCCTCCAGACCGTCGGACCACATGGTCTGGATCGAATCGATGACGACGAAATCGGGTTTGGCGGCCTTCAGCGACGAGAGCACTTTTCTGAGATCGGTTTCCGTGGCGAGCTCGACCGGGCTTTCATTCACCTTGAGGCGGCGGGCGCGGTCCTGGATCTGTGCGGCGGCCTCCTCGCCAGACACATAGACTGTCTTCAGGCCATTGCGCGCAAGACGGGCGGCAACCTGCAGGAGCAGCGTAGACTTGCCGATGCCGGGATCGCCGCCAATCAGCGTGGCCGAAGAGGGCACCAGCCCGCCGCCAAACACACGGTCGAGCTCCTCGACACCGATGGCATGGCGCTGCTGGGGTTCGCTCTCGGCATTGAGGGCCGTGAACTCGGCTTTGCCGGCTTTCTTTGACAGAGACTTCGGCGCTGCAAGCCCGCCGGGCGCGGCAGAGACCGCTTCCTCGACCAGCGTATTCCATTCCCCGCACGCCTCGCACCGCCCGGCCCATTTGGCATGGGCCGACCCGCAGGATTGGCAGATAAAGGTGGAGGTTGCGCGCGCCATGATCTCATGGCCCTAAAGTGATGCGGTACGAAGGTGAAGCTGTAATACATGCGTTACATCCGTAACATTACGTGTAATTAATTATCGAAAAACAATAATTATGCTATGTTGATCGGGCTCAAGGGAACGGGCCAACAATAACGATATAGAGGAACTCCCATGTTCTCGAAGAAACTTGCAATTCTTGGTACCGCCACTGCGTCTGCTGTGCTTCTCGCCGCACCTTCCAGCCTGGCCGGAACGATCCAGACCGAATCGATCAGCATCGATGTGTCCGGCTATGATCTGACAACCGATGCGGGCTCGGCAGCCATCGTGAAGAAGATTGAAAATGCTGCAAAAAAAGTGTGTCATGAGCGCTCAGGGCCACAGTCGCTCGCCGAGCGCCGCAGCATCGACAAGTGTATCGATACCGCCGTTTCGGGGGCGCTCGATAGTCTTTCAGCCGAGCGCCAACGTCAGGCTGCAGCAAAGGCTGCGGCGACGGGCTAAACACCTCACGCTCTATCGGGACCGCCGGCAAACCAGTTGGCCGGCGGGTCTGTTCTGGCGACGTAACCTGTCTGTGGCGCCGTCATTTGGATCCGTGACATGTGTAATGTACGGTGTTTGCCGTTATGATGTAGAACTGCGATCCGTTCACCAGCCACGCCGGGTTATGGAACCGTCATACGCTTCGCCGGCCCTGTCATGCGCAAGCGCCCCTCTGGTGAAGCCGCTAGCCTAAGTCTGCGCTCGCCGATACAGGAGGGCCGTGAAGCAGATCGCGATCATCGGAGGCGGGCCGGCCGGCCTGATGGCGGCGCAGGCCGCGCTCGAACACGGCGCAGCTGTCACTCTGTATGACGCCATGCCGAGCGTGGCCCGCAAATTCCTGATGGCGGGCAAGAGCGGGCTCAACATCACCCATAGCGAAGACCCGGCCGCGTTCCGGTCGCGATACGATGCGCCGGATGAACGGCTCGCTGCGATCGTCGATGCTTATGGTCCCAGAGACGTGACGCGCTGGATGGCGGAGCGCGGCATTGCGTATTTTACCGGCAGTTCAGGCCGCGTCTTCCCGGACGTCATGAAAGCCTCGCCGCTCTTGCGAAGCTGGCTTGCGCATTTGCGCGAGGCGGGCGCTGTCATCAAGACGCGGCATCGCTGGACCGGCTGGGACGAGGATGGCGCGCTGACATTCGGCACCGCAGAAGGAGAGGCGCGCGTTGACGCGGACGCGGCAGTGCTGGCGCTCGGCGGTGCAAGCTGGTCGCGGCTCGGTTCAGACGGGGCATGGGCTGGCCTGCTGGCCGCACGCGGCGTGGCGATCGAGCCTTTTGCGCCGTCCAGTTGCGGCTTTTGTGCAGAATGGTCAGCCCGGCTCCTCGCGACGCAGGAGGGTGCGCCGCT
>NZ_JBARZC010000268.1:0-2332 GCF_049649345.1 Henriciella sp.
ATAGCCCTCGACATTCGCTTCCATCCAGTCTGCAAGATTTTGCTCGTTGAAGCGGTGGCTTTCGACAACATCCTTTGTTCCGGTGAACATTTCCTGAGCGTTTGCAGCCTCAGACATGGCTCTACTCCCTGATAAGTCTTGTTGGGCCGCACCCTAACGTGGCTGGCGCACGTCACAAGCATTTCGCAGGGTCAAACAGACGCACACCCTAGCTCAAACGAAAAGAGCCGCCCATCTTCCGGGCGGCTCTCTCCTCGCGTTGTCACAGGCCGGATTAGTGAACGCCGTCTTCAGCCCGGTCGGCAAAGGCCTCACCATAACAGGCCGACGCTTCCGCGCGCTGCAGCAGCTCGCGCGCCGCCATGTCGAGACCGTCATTCTCAAGCTTCGAGCGGGCAGACTTGGCAAGGTGCTCCTCGCCATCCTCAACGGCTTCCAGCGCGGCCTTCTGGTCGTTCTGGAACATCGATGTGAAATCGGCCCACGCCCGGTGGAGCGAGCCGCCGGATCCGCCGGATGTCTCCGGCTCACCGCCATAGGCTTTCACCTGGTCCTGAAACGCCTTGATCAGGTCGCTTCTTTCCGCGGCGAGAGACTGGAATTTGCCGCGCAGCGCAAAGCTGTCATCGGCAATCTCACAGACCTTATCATAGCCTTTGTAACTATCGATCAGGGTCTTGGTGACGTCGTTCAGAGCGTCAATATTCTGATTTTGCATTCTGCAATTCCTTCAGTGGCTAATACTGAAGACACAACTCTCAAACATACCGATAAGTTGCAGATGCGTGTGGTCCTCACGTCGGATTAGCGAAGCGCGCGGCGGCCAATATCCTTGCGAAAGAACCCGCCTGGCCAGTCAATTGCTGCGACGCCCTGATAGGATTTCGCCACGGCTTCTTTCAAGTCGGCACCGACTGCGGTCACGCCGAGGACACGCCCGCCCGACGCGATAAGCTCGCCCTTGTCGTTCACATCTGTGCCCGCATGGAAGACCGTCACACCATCAAGCGCTCCGGCTATATCGACGCCCTGGATCAGCGTTCCCTTTTCGGCCTTCTCCGGGTAGCCATTGGCGGCCATGACCACGACCGCGCTCGGCCGGTAGTCGCCAAGGCCCATCATATCGCACAATCCTGCATGCGCCCCGACAAGCCCGCCCGTTGCGCAGATAAGGAGCGCTGGCACTATATCACCGGGCAGACCCGCCATCAGAACCTGGCATTCCGGATCGCCAAACCGTGCATTGAACTCGACCACTTTCGGTCCCGACGGCGTCACCATGATGCCGACATAGAGCACGCCTTGATACGGCATATCATCGTCGGCCATTCCAGATAGCATCGGCTCGACAATCGTCGTCTGCACAAGTTCCATGGTCCGCGCATCGGCGATGGGCGCAGGCGCATACGCCCCCATGCCGCCCGTATTCGGGCCTGTGTCGCCATCGCCGACACGTTTGTGGTCTTGCGCCACCGGCAGGTAGATTGCGCCATCCCCATCGGTCATCACGAAGACAGACGCTTCCTCGCCTTCCATGAATTCCTCAATGACGATCTCAGCCGACGCATCGCCGAACTTGCCGGTCATCATCTCCTCGACCGTGTTCTCCGCCTCTTCCAGCGTCTGCGCGATAATGACGCCCTTCCCGGCCGCCAGACCGTCGGCCTTGATCACGTAAGGCGCGTCCATTGTCTCGAGGAAATCGAGCGCCTCTGTGAGATCGGTGAACCGTCCATAGGCGGCAGTCGGCACACCATATTTCTTCATCAGATCCTTGGCGAAACCCTTCGAGCTTTCCAGCTGAGCGGCCTTCTGGCTCGGTCCGAACACATCGAAGCCGCGCGCTCTCAGCGCATCGCTGACCCCGGCCGCAAGTGGCGCTTCCGGCCCGACGATGATCAGGTCCGGCGTGATCTGCAGGGCCAGCTCCTGAACGTCCTTTAAATTGGCGGGGTCGACATCGAAGCACGGGCCGATCTTGTCCATGCCGGGATTACCGGGCGCTGAAAACACCTCGTCGACAAGCGGGGACTGAGCAATCTTCCAGGCGAGCGCGTGTTCGCGGCCACCAGAACCAAGGATGAGTATCTTCATGCCCGGCGTGATGGACTTGAGGGCCACAATGATCAAGCCCTATTGTGACCCGGAGGCCCCGTGACTGCACGCTACTGGCAGACAGTTCCAGAAGTTTCATGAAACGAACGCAGAATATGCCTTGATGATGACATGAGACGCAGGGCAAGGTGGGCTCATGGCGAATGTCCCCCCCACCCGCCGCCGCACCAAGGATTTGAGCGGCCTATGGACCGGCTTCTATGCGTATGACCTGACC
>NZ_JBARZC010000269.1:0-8226 GCF_049649345.1 Henriciella sp.
GTTCATACCTCTTAACAGTGGAGGTCCTGTTGGCCGCGGTGGCCTATCAAAGTCTGGGCGATCGCGATTGCGTCCTGAACAGGCTGTGCTGAAGGATCTGTGGAAATCAGCGTCCTCTGGCTGCGAATCGCTTCGCGGACCTTTTCATCGCGCATCACGATACCCGAAAGGGCGGGCCTGAATCCGAGGAACTGCTTGCAGGCGCGCGCAATCGCTTCATAGGTCTGCTGACCCATGGCACGCGTTTGGGCCTGGTTGATGATGATCCCCTGTTCGACATCCGGCGCATAGCCGCGAAGCACCTTGATGAAGGCATAGCCGTCCGTCATCGAGGAGGGATCGTCAGTAATCACCATGAGGGCGCGGTCTGCTGCGCGTGCAAGGCGCATGCAGTTGGCTTCGATGCCGGCACCGAGGTCCAGCACGATCTTGTCATATTGGAGCGACAATGCCGACAGACCCGCGGCGAGGCGGGAGACTTCTTCAGTTGAGAGTTCCGCAAGCGCGCCTGAGCCGGATCGGCCCGGCAGGACATCAAATCCGCCCTGTCCAGCACCGCCATCGACGGCAATCACAGCATCTTCGAGCTCGATCCACCCTGCGACAACCGCTGCGAGGTCGGTCTCCGGCGCGATGCCGAGCTGGACGTCGACATTGGCGAGCCCAAGGTCGCCATCGACGAGCAGGGTTCTCTGCCCGGCCTGTGCAAAGGCGCTTGCCAGTGTGATCGACATGAAGGTCTTTCCGACACCGCCTTTTCCTGACGCGACGGCGATGATCGAGCCGGGTTGAACACGCGAAGGCGTGCGCTTGCCGGGCATGTCCGATGGCCTGTCCATGGATTTTGGAAGCATGAAACTCATATCATGCAGCTCCTCTCAAAGCGATGTCTGCCGGAGCTTCTTCCAGCAGGATTTTCGATAGCCTTGCCGGCGCAGCAGGGACGAGCCCGCCGCCTATGAAAGGGGTAACGGCAAGGTGTGAGAATGCGATCCCAGCGCCCGATAGAGCGGCGACTGCGCCGCCGCGTCTGCGGGTGACGTCAAGCTTCGTCAATATGGCGCGGCGCACGCCGACGGCGGCGAAGGCGCGGGCTGCCTCTGCCTGGTCATCGGGGTGGCCTTCAGCGGACATGACGAGGACAGGCTCTGCATCAATGACGGCAATCAGGTCTTTCAGACTTGCCATATCCTCTTCGTCGAAGGGGACGATCGCCGGTAGATCGATGACACAGCGATAGCCCTCCTTGCGGGCGTTTCTGAGCAGTTCAAAAAGCGCGTCTGGCGTGCTGGCCGAGCGGATCTGGCGCTGCTCGAGCTCGAGATAGGCTGCGAGTTGCGCGCCGCCGGCGGTTGCGTCGAGGTCTGCGGCGACCGGCATGATCTCGGTATTGGTGACAGCGGCGCGGCGCGTCATCTTGGCGGCAGTCGCTGTGCGGCCATGGCCTGGAGGGCCGACGAGAAGAATATCGCGGGTTGGCATGGCCGGGATCGGGTCGCAGGTGATCAGTGCATCAAGGCCTGATGCCATGATGTCTGCCGGATCCTGCGAGCGTGCTGTCATCGGTGCGCCGGCGTCGGCAACCCGGTCAGCGAAGCGTGGCGGTGCGCCGTGCCAGAGCAGGGCGTCGCGGATGCGGTTGCGCATCGGATTTTCATTCGCACGAGCGTGGCCGCCCGTTGCGTGCATGCGCGTCAGGAAGCGCGGCTCGCTCGGCACCATACCGCCGCCAAGCTTGTCAGTTGCGGCGCGGACTTCCACGCCGCCCGGAACTTCACGTTCTGAAAGTATGATCGCATCTTCGCCCATCTCGGCAAAGATTGCCGCCTTTGCGGCTTCAAACGTATCAGCTGCGAACATTTTCATGCGCATGGGCAATAAACTCCACTTCTGGAATCACACATTGGCGCGGAAAGGTTAACGAAATCTGTTGATTTGTTAGGAAGTCTGAAATCGTTTTTAAACTCCTGTGGACACAAGGGGCTCAGCTCGAAGAGTGATGCTCAGGCGGCGTATTTCTCGTCGACAATCTCGGAAAGTTTGACGCCGAGTTCGCCGCCAGCGACGACCAGACGGCCGCGTGCCATGAGACGGTCGGAGACATAGATATCGACCGGTTCATTGGTCCGTTTTTCCAGCGCGACAATTTCATTCGGGCTGAGATTGAGCAATGTCTCGATCGGCATGCGCGCTTCGCCAAGCACAACGTCCACGCGGACCGGCACGTCCATCAGGCTCGATTCAAGTGCTGGATTGCTGGACATGGAGAGGCTCCGAAGCTGCGAATCGGCAGACTGGCTGCGAAATGGTTTCTGAGGCGTGAACGTGGCGCGATTGAGACCGCAGTCAACCGGATCAGGATTGAAAGAGATTGCCCTGACCGTCAATCATCTCAGATGCGATCCGGCAGACCTGTGTCGTCACCTCATCACGATCGGATTCAGAAATGTCCAATCTTTCAAGGGTTTCTGCCAGCTGCACAATGTTGGCGAGCGCTGACTTCAACTGCTCTGTCGTGGCCTTGAGCGCCTCGCTCTGCAATTTAAGCTGTTCGTCGCGTACCAGCGCGGCTGTGCTTTGGCGCGTGTCTTCAAGAAGCGCTGCAAGCTCGGCCACACTGATGGAGATACGGTCATCCTGCCCGGTCTTCAGTCCTTCAGACGTGTCGAAATCCGAGCGGAAATCGAACGGGGTGACTTTGGCGGTGGCGCGCTGGCTCATTCCACCAACTCGTCATCTGCAGCCGGAGACAGGATGTCGCCGCGGCGGGTGAGCGTGCGGGCGATCCGGATGATGTCCTGACGCGCCGTGTCGATGTCGGACCGGCGAACCGGGCCCATCGTTTCGATTTCGGAGACCAGAACATCGCCGGCGCGCTTGGTCATATTCTTCAGGAAAGTGTCCCGCACAGACTTGGCCGAGCCTTTGAGAGCAACGGCCAGATCGGAGCGATCGACAGACGACAGAAGCGTTTGAATTGCGCCCGGATCGAGCGCGGCGAGGTCGTCAAAGGTAAACATAAGGGCGCGAACACGCCCGCCCGCGCCAGGCTCGCGCGCATCGAGGTCTGCCAGCAGGGATTGCTCTTCGCGTGATCCAAGCTGGTCGAAGATGCGGGCCACGGTTTCATGGCCATCGCTCGCGCTTGCGCCCGGATTGGCACTGACCAGCTCAGTTGCAGCCTGTTCGATGATCGCCATGGCATCCTTGTGAATGCGGCCGAGGTGGAGCATGCGGCGGAGCGCATCGATTGCGGTGTCACGCGAAAATGCGCGCACTGTTCGCGCCGCTGTGTCCGGATCCAGGCGCGCAAGGACGACGGCGATGATCTGAGGGTTTTCGCCCGCGAAATGGCGCGCAATAACGGCCGGGTCCAGCTTGCCGAGCCGTGTCCAGATGCTGCCGGAAGCGTCGATTTCGGCAGGCGCGTCATGGCGGTCGAAAGCGGCGAGGAAGGCGTCTGCATCCGGCTCGTCCGGGTGCGGCGCGGCGGTTGCATTCATTGCGACCGAGAGCTGGTCGGCCTCGGCTGGTGACAGCTCTGCCCACACGCCGCTTGCTGCCGGTCCGAGCATCTTCATCAGACGCGCCGCGCGGGTAATGCCGCGGCCGGAGGTAGAGCGGTGAGGCTGAACGAGGGCTGGAAGGCTCATGCTGGGCCATCCTCGCTGGGGTTCATCCAGTTTCTCAGGATTTGCGCCGTTTCGCGAGGATTGTCGCGGGCGACGCGTTGGGCTTTGGTCGAGCTATCTTGGCTGGCAACTGGTTCGCCCAGGGGCACAGCCCGCAGCATCGCCGCGTCATTGGCAGGCTGGCGTTTTGGCTCTCGCTGCAGCGTGACGTGTGATCGCGGGGTGAAAAGCAGAAATCCGATCAGGCCGGCCAGAAGCAGCAAGCCGCCAAGTTCTGCGAGTTCTGCTGGCGTGAAACCGCCTGTCAGCCCTGTTGCGAAGGCGATTGGCTGAATTTGCAGCGTATCAGCATCCGCCTCATAGCCCGCGGCGGCTGCGAGAATGGTCTCGATCCTGTCGCGGGTTTGCGGGGCGAGATGGAATTGCGCATCTGCGGCATCAACGAGAAGCAGGAAGCTTTGCGTTCCATCGCCGCGCTCATGACGGGCGAAGCGGAACGCCGTCTTGCCGAGGACAGGCTCGATGAGACTGACGAGTTGCGATTGTTCTGCTGAAAGATCTGATCTGTGCGAGGCGTGATCTGTCAGGAAACTGTTGGCCCGCCATGCGAAGAGGCACGCGGTGATCGCGAGCGCAAACAGCGCAGCGAGCCGCGTGCCTCCGGGCATGTTGGACTTATTTGCTGACATCGCGTCTTCCTGCTGCAGAGCGTCATTTGAAATGAATGACGGAATCTGCGGCCAAATTGGCGTATCAGCGTAAACGGCGCTTTAACGATAAAGTGTCGAGCCGGATGGAGTGCCAGATGCCAATCGGGTCAGGCGCGGTATTGCTGGAGGCGTGTGGTTCGAAGACCCTTGGAGCCATGCTTGTCATAAAGCTGGGACCAGCCATTCAGCTCTTCTTCCGTCAGGGCGTAGCGCTCGCACGCTTCCTTGCGGGAAAGAAGCCCCCCCCGGACCGCGGCGACGACTTCTGCCTTGCGGCGCGTCACCCAGCGGCTGATTCCGGGGGGAGGGAGGTCGTCCCTGGTCAAAGGTTGGCCGTCAGGGCCTTGTACACTCAAAGTCTTCGCATTCTGCTGCGCCATGAGATCCACCATTATTAGCGGTTGATACCGTGAGCGCTTCTGCGCCCGTCCAATGGGTCTACACGAGGCATATTAAATCAGATTTCAGCGAGACCTGTGAGTTTTCATGAAAATTCAAAACGTTCTTGCCGACTGCGTTAAACGCATGTTCGCAAACCTGTCCCGGCATGGGGCAAGTGTCCCGGAACTGCACAGAATCGTGCAGTTTTAGGCTGAAATGCGTTGATCGGCCGGGATTGTCGCCGAAATAAAGCCGCCGCCCATTACGCGATTTTTAGATGACAATTCGTACAGGACACAGGCCTGCCCCTTGGCGACGCCTTCTTCAGCGATGTCGAAATACACTGCAGGTTGATTGCTGTGCCAGCCGAGGCGCGCCGGAAGCGGCTCTCTGGTCGAGCGCACGCGCGCCAGCACCTGCGCGCCAGCATCACATGCGTCTTCCAGCGATCCATCACCGAGCCAGTTCAGTTCTTCCATGGTCAGGCCCGCTGTCAGCAGGGCTTCACGAGGGCCTACGATGACTTTTCGGCTCGCGGCGTTGATTTTAACGACAAAGAGCGGCTCACCCGTCGCGACACCGAGGCCGCGGCGTTGTCCGATCGTATAATGGATGACGCCTTCATGCTGGCCGAGGACGCGCCCGTCGATATGAACGATATCGCCGCCGCGACCGGCGCCGGGCCGCATCTTCTTGACCACATCGGCGTAGGAGCCCTGCGGCACGAAACAGATATCCTGGCTGTCAGGCTTGGCAGCGACGGGCAAATTGTACTTTTCGGCAAGCTCGCGCACCTGCGTCTTCGGCAGGTGGCCGAGCGGGAAGCGCAGATAGTCGAGTTGCTCGCGTGTGGTGGCAAACAGGAAGTAGGACTGATCGCGCGACGGATCGGCGGCGCGTTGCAGTTCTGGGCCATTCGCCCCATCGACGCGCTGGATGTAATGCCCGGTCGCCAGACAGTCGGCGCCGAGCTCCTTTGCTGTGCGAAGGAGGTCCGAGAATTTCACAGTCTGATTGCAGCGGATGCACGGGATCGGCGTCGAGCCTGCGAGATAGGCATCGGCGAAGTCTTCCATCACCTGCTCGCGAAACCGGCTTTCATAGTCGAGCACATAATGCGGGATACCGATCTGGTCGGCGACATTGCGCGCATCATGGATGTCCTGGCCAGCGCAACAGGCGCCCTTCTTTTCGATGGCCGCGCCGTGATCATAGAGCTGCAGCGTAATGCCGACCACGTCATAGCCTTCTTCGGCCAGCATGGCAGCGACAACAGAACTATCGACGCCACCAGACATGGCAGCGACAACGCGCGTTTCAGATGGGGGGTTGGCGAAGCCAAGCGAATTGAGCGCGCCCGTCGGGGCGGTCTTCAGGTCAGTCATATCATCCTCCAGCGGGTTCAAGGCCCGAAGCAGAAACAGGTTTCGCGCCGCTGGGATGCGGCAATCGCGCGTTACATAGTGTAAAACGGGCGTCTTGTCAGCTTGCCCGGCTCAGCTAAGGCCGAGCTTGCGTGCGAGCGCATCGTGGCAGCCGGGCTCGAACAGATACGCCGACCATCCATGCTCGCGAGCTGCGATGACATTCTCCTCCATGTCATCGATCAGGATGATGTCCTCGCCACTATATCCCATCGCCTCTTCGATATGGGCGAAATAGGCAAGGTCAGGCTTGGCGAGCTTCATCCGGCCGGCAGCGAAGACCGTATGCATGTGCTCACCGAAGCCGACTTCCTCGATCCACTTGGCGCGGTGGACCTCGTTGTTCGTGGCGATGATGTTTACCGCGCCCGCCGCGCGGGCCTTGCGAACGAGCGACAGGGTTTTCTCGTCGGGAATGTGGTCCCGGTCGAACCAGTAATCGACAACTTCGCCGGCCCGGTGAGGCACGCCTTCAATCTCTGCCCATTCGCCGACAAGCTCATGCAGGTCGGCTTCGCCCACCATGGCCTTCTGGAAACGGCCGTTGAAAAGATAGTTTGCGAGCGAGCCGATGGAGAGGCCGGTGTCGCGTTCGAATGTGTTCATCCAGACGAAAACGCCATCGCGCACATTGGCATTGAGCACGCCGTCAAAATCCCAGGCGATCAGCTTGTGACGGAGTGAAGGCATATGTGTCTGAACTTTCATCTCGTTACGCAAAGAAACACGTCGGTTGCATCAAATTTCACGGAATTCAGCAAGCCTTTGGAAGGGCGGCTTTACGACACTCAGCCGGGCAGGGACAAGGGACCGGGAGATCTTAAATCATGAGTGTCGCGCGTCAGCTCTTTATTGAAGAGCCGGTCGAGATCGAGGTTGGGCTGGGTGCAGAAGCTCCGATCGAGCGGCTGTTCGATCTTCTGGACTTTGGCTCACCTGGCAATGCGTTACGCGAGCGTGGTTTTCTGTTCCTGGATGAGCCGATGGGGTCGATCGGCCGGTTCCGTGCGACGGACCCTGTCAGGCCGGACGTGATTTACAGTTTTGAGGTGGATGTCTGCGAATGGCCAAGCCGTATCCGGTATGAAACCCAGTTCGAGACGGATGACCAAGACGGCTCCATCGAGCGCAGCATAAGCGACTATAATCTGACCTCGACGGGGTCCGACACGGCCAGGCTCCATCTTGTCGAAACCTGCTGGATGAAGGCTGGATATTCGCGCAAGCGCCAGCGTATGGAGCAGGCCATGCTGAACCTTGCCGTGCGCGAGCATGTCACCCGGCTCTGTGTGCACGCCTCGCTCGGTATCGAGGAAGCGCAGCGGCGTTTCTGATCGCTCTTCGACATCCAAATGTCCGGCACGAGTCCCATGCCGATTGCGTTATACTGACGCGCGACCGGTTTGCGTTTTGAGACCCGCTCAACCTCCTGTACCTTGATCTGAACCTGGGAGTCCCCCGATGGAACTCGACGCACTCATCCTGTCGCGCCTGCAATTTGCTTTTGTCGTCGCGTTTCACATTCTGTTTCCGGCGTTCACGATAGGGCTGGCTGCTTTCCTGGCGGTCTGCGAGGGTCTTTGGCTCTGGACAAAACGCGACGTCTTCAAGCGGCTCTATCTGCACTGGATCAAGATCTTCGCGCTGGCCTTTGCGATGGGCGTCGTCTCCGGCGTCGTGATGTCCTACCAGTTCGGCACCAACTGGTCGGTCTTCTCTGACAAGGCGGGCAGTGTGATCGGCCCGCTGCTTGGCTATGAAGTGCTGACCGCATTCTTCCTGGAGGCGACCTTTCTCGGCGTCATGCTGTTTGGCTGGAAGCGTGTCGGAAACAAGCTGCACTTCACGGCGACCTGCGCGGTCGCCATCGGCACCACGATTTCGGCTTTCTGGATTCTCTCGGCAAACAGCTGGATGCAGACCCCCGCCGGCCACGCCATCGACCCGGTGACAGGAAATTACTACGCCACCGACTTCTGGGCCGTCATCTTCAATCCGAGTTTTCCGGCGCGCTACGTCCACATGATGCTGGCGGCTTTCATCACGACAGCAGCGGTGATCATGGCGGCAGGCGCGTTT
>NZ_JBARZC010000270.1:0-1796 GCF_049649345.1 Henriciella sp.
CAGCAGATCACCGCGCTCAAGGCTTCCGCTCACGGGGCGAAAATGATGGTCCGGCACGAGCGCGAGCAAGCGTTCCGGTCTGGTATTGCGCAGCGTGTAATGCGGCAGCGGCGGAGGCCTGCGCCCAATGGCGAGCAGCGCGCAATGGACCAGCCCCACGCAATCGATCCCGCTTGCCGGATCGCGTCCGTGGAGCCGGAAGGGCGTGCCGATCAGAGCGCGCGCCGCTCCGGCGAACGCTACATGGTCGGCGCTCATCCGGTGCCGGTCGGATGGCGGGCGAGCAAATCGTTGCCCGGCAAATGCGGTTCCCCGCGGAAATTGGCGGCATTGCCGAACCGGCTGGCGCAAGTGGCGATGGTGTGATCGCAGCCTTCGCGCAGATACGCTTTGTGCCCAGCGACAACGCCCTCGCCGATGGACCGGTCGAGTACCAGGCTCTCGCCATCGAGGTCGATCGCCTGCATCGATATTCCGGCGAATGGCCCATCGATCCAGCGCACACTGCCATCGCGCATCTCAGCCGCGCCAGGGCCACCGGTAAACCGCACGCTGTTCTCGGCAAGATCGACCGAAGCGACCGCCGCCAGATGCGTATGGCTGGCGGGATTGACCCGGCATTCCGCATCGCAAAAACCCGCGCGGCAGGTCGGGCTTGTGCGCGGAACGACATCCAATTCCAGATCGGCCTTGGCGGATCGCAATTCGGCTTCGAAAGAGCCCGCTTCCTGCGAGACATTGCCAAGCGTGCCGTTGAACAGCGTCGCCCGGTCCAGCGTTTCCCAATCGACCAGCCCGATGGCGATGCGCGCTTCGGCAAAGCGGCCTGCCGCCAGATCTGCCTCGGCAATGGAATCAAGCGCCAGCACGCCTAGGACCTCGACCGAGTCGCGCTCCAGGCTGGCCGTGCGGCGGATGGCGGAGGGCAGAATTCCGGGCGCGGCGCGATAGGTGATGCCGCCAAAACCGATATCGCGATTGTGGCTGGTGAAGCCGAGCGCCACGCCATCGCGCCGCTTTATGCTCCACCATGTCGCCACGCCTTCCAGTTCGGACGCGAAGAAAATGCGGCTCATACCGCTTCCCGCAATTCGATCAGCGGCACCGACGGTGCATCGCCCGCGGCAAAGGTCGCGCCGGTAATATCCAGCCGGTCCTCGGCAAAGCGCACCGGTACATCGAACAGAAAACCGGCGCGCACCTCGGCGCCATCGGGCGGCGCGTCCACGAAAGCGATCAGGCCGCCATCCTCCAGCACCCAGTCCGTGTTCAGCGCGCCATCCACGCTCACCACGATCGTATCGCCGCGCGGGCGGGTGATGAAACGCTGCTGCGGATCGTCTCCGCTGCCGTAGGATTTCGACAGACGGAAGGTGGCCGTCAGCCCGTCGCCGACTCCGATCGGCTGATCGGTCATGGACGGCGTGCCGGTCAGCCCGTTCGAGCTGAAATCGTAGGGATCGGAGAGGCGAAAGCCGCGCGCAGGGCCGCGCCGGGCGCGGAAGAATTCGAGCAGCACGCCCAGCTCGGCCTGCGAGCGGATACCCGGCCCGACATCGTAATTCAGCCGCGCATCGCTCCATTGGCTGTTGCGCCGCTCATGGCCCGACGCGGTGAGCGAAATGGCGGTCGAAAATTCGGGACTGACCCCGGCATCGCGGCCCAGGCTGAGCGGATAGAGCACATCGTCGAAAGCTTGCACGTCATTCTCCAGTGGTGGCAGGCGGGTGTATCCATCGCGGCAGATTTGCGGCAGCGCCCAGACGAAGCGGCGGGGACTGCCGCGCGCGGCGGCT
>NZ_JBARZC010000271.1:0-3429 GCF_049649345.1 Henriciella sp.
CAGCCCGGATGTGCCGTTCCGCTTGCGATAGGCGAGGCGCGTGCCATGCGGTGTATCGAAATGGAGTGTGCTCATCGTGCAATGGCCTCCAATGGTCTGCAGTTGAAGTCAAGCTTATGGCTTTGCCAGCGGAGACGGATAGGTCTAAGCCCATGCGCAAGGCGGGGAGGCCGAATAGATAGCTGGGAGTATCCAGTGGCTGTGGCGTTAAAATATAGAGCGATGATGCGCATGAACGCGATCGAACTGCCGGAACTAAGCGGAAAGACAATCCTTCAGGTCATCCCGGACCTGCATGCCGGCGGCGCTGAGCGCACGACGATCGAGGTTGCTGAAGCGATTCTCGAGGCAGGCGGGCGGGCGCTTGTCGTTAGCGAAGGCGGCCGGCTGGTGCCCGAGCTTGAGCGTCTTGGCGGGCTGAATGTCGAGCTTAATGTCAGCTCCAAGAACCCGATCACCCTCAGGGCCAATGCCACCAAGATTGCCCGGCTTGCAAAGGCGCAGGGGGTCGATCTCATCCATGCCCGCTCGCGCGCGCCAGCCTGGTCAGCCTATTGGGCGGCCCAGAAAGCCGGCCTGCCCTTCGTGACCACTTATCATGGTGCCTATTCAGGCGTCTCCGGCCTCAAGCGGAAGTACAATTCGATCATGGCGCGGGGCGATCTCGTCATCGCCAATTCCGAATGGACCGCCGCCCATGTCCGCAGCGTCCATGACACGCCCAAGAACAAGATCATCACCATTCCGCGCGGGGTCGATTTCGACCAGTTCGATATCAATGCCATCGCGGCCGAGCGTAAGGACGCGATCCGCAAGGCCTGGGAGATCGACGCGGACGAAAAACGCCTCGTCCTCCTCCTGCCGGGGCGGCTCACCGAATGGAAAGGCCAGAAAGTTGCCATAGACGCCATGGCGAGCCTGTCAGGCGCCGAGCGCGTCAAACTCCTCCTCATTCTCGCAGGCGACGCGCAGGGCCGCTCTGCCTATGTCGAGGCGCTGGAAGACCGCATCATCGAAGCCGGCCTGGGCGGCTCTGTCCGGATCGTCGGCCATTGCGAGGACATGCCGGCCGCCTATGCTGTCAGCGATATCGTCCTGGCGCCGTCCACGCGGCCCGAGGCCTTCGGCCGCGTCGCAGCAGAGGCCTCTGCCATGGGCAAGCCGGTCATTGTTGCAGACCATGGCGGGCAGAAGGAAATCGTCATTGAAGGTACGACAGGGTCTCGCGCAGAGCCCGGCAATCCGGCAGACCTTGCCGCCTCGATCCGCGCCATTCTTCAGCTCGGCGCAGAGGGCAGGGCGGGCATGGGAGAGGCCGGCCGCCAGCATGTCGTGGAGCGCTTTTCCAAGCGAGGGCTTCAAGCCGCGACGCTTGGCGTCTATAAGCGCCTGTTGGAGACGCATGAGGACGATTAAATTTGGGTGGACCCAAAAATCCCGGCGCGGGCGCAAAACGCGTTCTCGTCATCAAGCTGAGCGCGCTAGGCGACTTCGTCCTGGCGCTTGGAGCCATGCGCGCCATCCGCGGGCATCATCCCAAAGCCGTCCTCACCCTGCTGACCACGCCGCCCTTTGCGGAACTGGCAAAGGCGACAGGCTTTTTCCAGCACATCGAGACCGATGGCCGCCCCAAGGGCGTCAAGGCGACGCGCGAGCTTCTGAAGCGTCTCAAGGCAGCGAAGTATGATGTCGTCTATGACCTTCAGACATCCGGGCGCACGGCGAACTATTTCAAGGCGCTGAACCTGCCTTTCTCGAACCCGCCGCTCTGGTCGGGCCATGCCGAAGGGGCCGCCTTTGTGCATGATACCCCGCACAGAAGCGATCTGCATTCGATCGACCGCTTCGGCGAGCAGCTTGAAATAGCTGGGCTTGCCCCAACCGATCCCGGCGACAGCTGGCCGCCGATGCCGGACATGTCCTTTGTCCGCCGCTCACAGGGCGAAAAGCCGTCGCTGACGCCGGACTATTTTGGCGTTCAGGGGCCGTTTGCGCTGTTCATTCCCGGCGCATCCGAGCACAGGGCGGCAAAACGCTGGCCTGTCGAGAATTATGGCGGGCTTGCAAAGCAGGTTGCCGACGCAGGCGTCACACCGGTGATCATCGGCGGAAAGTCCGAGTCCGAACTTGCCGTCGAGATCAACCGGATGGAGCCGCGCTGCCGCAATATTGTGACCCGCACCAGCCTGTTCCAGATCGTGGCGCTTGCAGAAAAAGCGCAATTTGCGGTTGGCAACGACACCGGACCCATGCATATGGCGGCACTTTCCGGCTGTCCGGGCGTTGCGCTTTTTGCAACAAGTGAGAGTGATCCTGAGAAGGCCGCTCCCCGTGGCAGCCAGATCATCATCTGCGAAGCTGAGACCCTCGATCAGCTGAGCGTCCGGGATGTCTGGCAGGCTGTCCGGATGCTGGACCGTATTCCGGTTCGCGCAACTGGCGGTCAATCTTGAAAATTTCAGCCAGTATCGGCATATTGGCGCATCGTTTAGGCTAACAAAGGAGAAGAGCCATAGCACGTAGACCTCATGCGGCCCCGCCGTCGAAGCGAGACACAGGACCGCGCATTAACAGGGATATCCGGGCAGACAAGGTTCTGCTGATTGATGAACAGGGTGAAAAACAAGGTGTGATGCCGCTGATGGCTGCCCTTGAGGCCGCCCAGGAAGCGGGCCTCGACCTTGTCGAAGTGTCCCCGAACCAGGATACCCCGGTCTGCAAGATCGTCGACTATGGCAAGCTTCGCTACGAAGAGCAGAAGAAGAAGGCCGCCGCCAAGAAGAAGCAGAAGTCTGCTGAGCTCAAGGAAATCAAGATGCGGCCGAACATCGACACCCATGACTATGAGGTGAAGACACGCTCGATGAGCCGCTTCTTCGAGGATGGCGACAAGGTGAAAGTCACGCTCCGCTTCCGCGGCCGCGAAATGGCGCACCAGCATCTCGGCATGGAACTGCTCCAGAAGGTCAAGGAAGAGTTTGACGAGGTCGCCAAGGTCGAGCTCGAGCCGAAACTCGAAGGCCGCCAGATGACCATGGTGATGGCACCGCGCTAACGCCTCTAGCGTCTCAGTCCGCAGACTTCGATGGCCTCTTTCTGGAAAGTGGCCACTTTGCCTTGCTCGGCGGGGCTGAGATGCTGGTAGCGGAGCTTGGCGGCGGTCACCTCCTCGCTTGTACTCTCGGCGCTGCTTGTGTTGAGCGTGACGAAATCGGAAAACAGCGTCTCGCCCAGCAGGGCTTCCGCCTCCTTGGCCATGCAGTCGCAGTCTTCGCGCGTGCCCATCTGGTCCATGAAGCAGGCCTCCGCGAGCCGCTCCCTGTCAGTTTGGGGCTCGCTACAGCCCGCCAGCAGACCTGACACACACATGAATATAAACGCGCGCCGCATTGCTATCCCTTATACAGATAAGCTTCAGTTGAGAGACAC
>NZ_JBARZC010000272.1:0-16393 GCF_049649345.1 Henriciella sp.
GCCCCGAGAGACCCGGTAAAGGCGGCTGCCTTGATCAGCGGGTGATCGACCATGGCCTGGCCGAGCTCATGGGTCTCGCCCTGAATGAAGCCGAACGTTCCTGCCGGCATGCCGCAGGTTTCAATGGCTTCGGCTATAGCGCGTGCGACGAGCTCACCGGTGCGCGGATGGGCTGGGTGCGCCTTCACCACAACCGGGCAACCGGCAGCAAGGGCCGCCGCTGTATCTCCGCCTGCCGTTGAGAAGGCGAGGGGGAAGTTCGATGCGCCGAAGACCGCGACCGGGCCAATGGGGCGTTGCAGGAGCCGCAGGTCCGGACGCGGCGCGGGCTGGCGGTCGGGCATGGCTTCGGCATGTCGTCGGTCGAGATACTCGCCCTTGCGGATATGCTCGGCGAAGAGGCGGAGCTGACCTGTCGTGCGGCCGCGCTCGCCATTGAGACGGCCTTCGGGCAGGCCTGTTTCGGCCATGCCGGCCCTGGTGATGGCTTCGCCGCGCGCCTCGATGCAGTCCGCAATCTTTTTCAGAAAGCCGGCCCGTTCTTCGCGGGACGTCCAGCCATAGGTCCGGTAGGCCTCGTCAGCGGCCTTGGCGGCGCGGTCGACTTCGTCGGCGCCACCGCTTGATACCTCGATCGTCTCGTCATCGAGACCGGTGGATTTGAATGTATGGGCGGATGCGTGCCACGCGCCTGCGATGAGATGCTCTCCGGTCAATTGGTCTGTCATGTCTATCCTTTCGGATCCGTTGGTTCAGTGATTGTGGCGCGGCAGTCGCGACGTGACATCGCGAAATGTGTCCGCCCCCTCGATAATGGCACCGTCGCCGAGCTGGGTGACGGAGGTTCGATAAATGCCCTGCCATGGCGTCTCGCTGTCGCGGACGGCATAGGTGAGATCCTGCTTGCGCCGGTAGATCTCTTCCTCGCTGACGAGGGCGTCGCAGCGACCGGTGTTGAGGTCGATGCGGATGATGTCGCCATCCTTCAGCCAGGCGAGGCCGCCGCCTTCTGCCGCTTCCGGGCTGGCATTCAGGATGGATGGGCTTCCCGATGTGCCCGACTGGCGGCCATCACCAAGCGTTGGCAGGCTGTCGACGCCGTCTTTTATCAGCTGGTCAGGCGGTTGCATGTTGACGACTTCGGCAGAGCCGGGCCAGGCGATCGGCCCCGCGCCGCGCATCACGAGGATGCAGGTGTCGTCTATGTTCAGAGCCGGGTCGTTGATCCGCTTGCGATAGTCCTCTGAGCCGTCAAAGACCACGGCACGTGCCTCGAAGATGTCGGCCTCCGAAAGGTAGCGTTTGCGAAACGCGTCGGAGATGGCACTGGTCTTCATGATGGCGCTGTCGAACAAGTTTCCGGTCAACACTTTGAAGCCGCCATTTCGGCGGAGTGGCGTGTTGTAGGCGAAGATGACTTCCCGGTCAGCGGGGCGGCGATCTTCGAGATTCTCGCCGAGGGGCTTTCCGGTCACAGTCATCACGTCACTGTCGAGCTCTCCGGCACTCCCCAGTTCTCTCATGACGGCGGGAATTCCGCCCGCGCGGTGGAAGTGTTCGCCGAGATATTCGCCGGCGGGCTGGACGTTTGCGAGCAGCGGAATGTGATGACCATGCGCGTTCCAGTCGGCGGCGGTAAGCTCAGCCCCCGCATGGCGCGCAATGGCCATAAGGTGAGGATAGGCATTGGGCGATCCGCCAATGGCGGCGTTGACGCGGATGGCATTGAGGAAGGCGTCGCGCGTCATCACGTCGAGGGGCTTGAGCTGCTCTCCGACCAGTTCAACGGCGCGCTTGCCCGTCAGGTAAGCGGCTTGCGGACGCTCCTTGTAGGGCGCTGGAATGGTTGATGATCCTGTGAGGGACATGCCGAGGGCTTCTGCCAGCGAATTCATGGTCAGCGCCGTGCCCATCGGGTTGCAGTGACCTGCTGATGGCGTGGAGGCGGCGACGCGTTCGATCAGGGTTTCGCGGGTGATCTTGCCGGCGGCGTATTCCTTTCGCACGCGCCAGAGCACGGTGCCGGAACCGACGCGCTCGCCGTCCGACCATCCATCCAGCATTGGCCCGCCCGAGAGAATGATCGCTGGCAGGTTTGTCGTCGCGGCGGCCATGAGGGCGGCCGGGGTGGTCTTGTCGCAGCCCGTGGTCAGCACGACGCCGTCGAGCGGGTAGCCGTGCAGGATTTCGACAAGACCAAGATAGGCGAGATTGCGATCGAGCGCGGCGGTCGGCCGGCGGCAATTCTCGAAGATCGGGTGCATGGGGAATTCGAGGGGGATGCCGCCCGCATCGCGGATGCCGTCCTTTACCCGGCGCGCGAGCTCGACATGGATGCGGTTGCAGGGGGCAAGGTCCGAACCGGATTGCGAGATGCCGATAATCGGCCGTCCCTCACGCAATTCTTCCAGCGTCAGACCGTAATTGGTGAAACGTTCCAGATAAAGCGCGGCCATGTCGGCATGGTCGAGATTGTCGAACCAGTCCTGCGAGCGTAGCCGGAAATCCCGTTTCTTCGATGCAGACATCTACAGCACTCCACGCTTGGCGAGATTCGACATGAGCGCGCCGGCCCCGAATGTCCACGGTTCGGCGGTCTCGGACGCGGTCGTCCAGTTTGTCAGCGTGCCAAGCGACGGCGTCGAAATCCTGACGCAATCGCCAGCCTCATGGGTAAAGCCCTGACCGGGTGCGCGCCGGTCCTCGACGGTCGCGAACATCGTGCCGAGAAGCAGCAGCAGCCCGTCCGGATACTGATGGTGCGCGCCTATCGCCTGCGAGACGAGGTCTTCGGGCGTGCGGGAAATCTTTGACATGTCACTTGCGCCTTTCAGATGAAAGCCGTCCCGGCCAAGGACTTCCAGGCTGATTTCCGCGCTGGCAACGTTGGCCAGACTGAAATTGCCGCCGAAGAGGCGAATGAACGGTCCGATCGCGCAGGAGGCGTTGTTATCCTTCGCTTTGCCGAGCAGCAGGGCAGACCGGCCCTCCATGTCGCGAAGGTTCACATCATTGGCGAGCGTTGCACCGACGATCTTGCCCTTTGAGGTCACAGCAAGCGCAACTTCTGGCTCTGGATTGTTCCAGTCGGAGGCTGACAGGATGCCTATCTCGGCCCCGCAGCCGACCGCAGACATGGGCTGCGCCTTGGTGAAGATCTCGGCATATTCGCCAAAGCCCACTTCAAGATATTGCGACCATAGCCCGTCCGCCTTGAGACGTGTGCGAAGTGCGTCGGCTTCAGCAGATCCAGGTTTGATCGAGGAGAAATCGGCGGCGATTGTGGAGGAGAGTTCGCTGCGCAGCTCTTCAGCGCGGGCCGGGTCGCCGCCGGCGCGTTCTTCAACGACACGTTCGAGAAGGCTGGTGGCAAAGGTCACGCCTGCAGCCTTGATCGCCTGAAGGTCGCATGGCGCGAGCAGGCGGCCGCGGCTGCGCTCATCCTCTTCCGGAAGCAGGAAATCATCAAGAGGGCCGAGGTCTGGTAACTCGGAGAGCTCGGCGCGTTCCGGCAAGGGAGATTCCAGCAGCGCCGAAACAGTCGGCGCGACAGATATCAGATTGATCACGCGGCCATTGCTGATCAGGACAGGGCAGGGGCCGCCTACCTCATTGAACCAGACCCGGCCGATCAGGAGTGCGCCGGGATCCTGAGGTAAAATCTGGTCTGAAATGAGGGGCAGGTCCATGGGCTGATAATTCCTGGGAGATAGCGTTAACATCAAAAAACAGAGGCCGCAAAGATAGCCGGCAATTACGTCACGACCAGCGCAATCAGGCATGCGATGATGAAACCCGACACCCCAATGATCGTCGTCATGATCGTCCACGTCTTGAGGGTCTGTGCTTCGGTCAGGCCAAGATAGCGGCTGACCAGCCAGAAGCCGGAATCGTTCACATGGCTCGCGACGATGGCACCCGACGCAATGGCAGACACAATCAGTGCCAGGCCGACCGGCGAGGCATTTGCCGTGTCGATCATGGCCGAGACGAGCGTGCCGCTGGTAATCATGGCGACAGTGGCTGAGCCTTGTGCGACGCGCAGGATAGCTGCGATTCCGAATGCCATGGCGATCGGGGCAAGGTTGGCCGATACCATCAATTCGGCGATCTGGTTGCCGAGCTCAGAGTCGACCAGCACCTGTTTGAAAGCGCCGCCCGCGCCGGTGATCAGCACGATTACCCCGGCAGGCTCCAGCGATTTCACCATGACCCGGTTGAGGGCTTCGGCCTCGAAAGACCGGCTCAGCCCCAGCACGACATAGGCAATCGCGCACGCGATCAGGAGGGCAGAAAATGGATGTCCGACAAATCGGAAAACCGTCTCCACCTCGGCCGGAACGGGCAACATCCCCGCAAAGGCGCCAAGGACGATGAGCGCGAGGGGTGCGAGAATGATCAGCAGCACGGCCATGGCCGGCGGTGCCTGTCCCTCATCGGCATCCGATGCGTCGTCTTCCAGGGCTTCGGGCAGCGATGCCGGACCGGCGGCCAGAACCGGACCGGCAAGTCTCGCTGCAGCGGGCGCGAACAGGATGCCGCCGATCAGCACAGCTGGAAGGCCGGTTGCAAGCCCGATCAGGAAGACCAGACCCAAATTCGCGCCAATCAGGTCCGCGACAGCAATCGGCCCGGGTGTGGGAGGCAGGAAAGTATGCGCCATCGCCATGCCTGCGAGCGCGGGGATGGCGAACCAGAGAACCGGGCGGCCTGACCGGCGGGCAAGACCAAACAACATTGGGGCAAGAATGATAAAAGCCACATCGAAAAAGACGGGAATGGAGACGGCGACACCGACGGCAGCAAGCGCCCATTGCGCGCCTTTGGGCCCTGCCGCCGACAGTGCAGCACGAGACAATGACTGGATGCCGCCCGAGTGCTCGAGGATGGCGCCCATCATGGCGCCGAGACCAACCACAACGGCGACGAAGCCGAGCGTGCCGCCCATGCCATCGCGGATCGAGCCCATGATCGTGTCCGGCGGCATACCGGCCGCGAGGGCGACGCCGATCGACGTCAATAGAAGCGCGATGAAGGCGGGAATGCGGGCAAGAATGATCATTGCCAGAAGGGCTGCGATGCCGCCGACGACAATGATCAGGCCGGTAAGACTGCTGTCCATCAGATAATATCCTGACTGTTCTGGAGAAGACGGAAACGCCGTCGATCAGGACCGTATGGTGCCGTCAGGATTGATGTGGATAACGCTGTCGGTCAGCGCGGACTTGAAGATCGCTTCCATCAGCCGGACATCCCGTAGCCCCATTTCCCCGGGCGTGCGGATATCCGCTCCGTCGCGGATGGCATCTGCAAGATGGTCGAACTGGGCTGCGAACTGGACGGAGGGATCGCCGGCTTCGATCTGCTGCACCCCATCGGTTCGCAGCGTGTACTGATGGCCGCCATAGCCTGTTGCCGGGTCCATTTCGAGGACGCCGCTTGTGCCGTAAACGACTCCGCGATTGGCAGACCTTGTGTCGTAAGACGTGTAGAGTTCCGCCATGGCGCCGGACGGGAATTTGATCAGGGTGCTGACCGATGAGGCGATTTCGGCGAAACGCGAATCGCCTGTGGGCTGGACCATGCGCGCGGCAATGGTGGCGGGCATTTCACCTGACAGGTAGAGCGCAGATTGCAGCCCATAGATGCCATAGTCCTCAAGCGGGCCATAGCCGGCAAGCGACCGGTCGACGCGCCAATTCTTTTTCGGTGTTGTCGGCCCCATCCGGTATTGCTGGTTTGCGCGGATCAGCCGGATATCGCCCACCGCCTTGTCGCGCATCAGCTCCATGGCTTTCAGATTGTGGGGCTCGAAATGGCATCGATACGCGATCATCAGTTTGCGGTTCGCCGCCTTGGAGGCCGCGATCATCCGCTCGCATTCAGTGCTGCTGAGCGCCATCGGCTTTTCGCAAAGGACATGCTTTCCGGCGGCGAAGGCGCGCTCGACATATTCAGCGTGGAGACCGCTGGGCAGCACGATATAGACCGCATCAATGCGATCGTCTGATGCAATCTCATCGAAATTGTCATAGCTGTAGCAGGCGTCCGCAGGCACGCCGTAGGCCTTGGCCACCGTTTCGCACTTGCCTCGATTGCCTGATACAAGCGCCGCAATATGCGACCTGCGTGCCCCGGATATGGAAGGCATCAGCGGATTGAGCGCGTCGCCGCCAAGCCCGACGACAGCGTATCCGACAGAATCGCCGGATGGTTTCTCTGGCGGCGTATCCGGAAGTTCCACATTTCCCGGCATCGGTTGTCCGACCGCCTCCGGTGCCGGTGCACTCCCGGACGGTGAAGACCCGTCCTCTGCGGCCTGCGCATTTGCGCAGGCGCCGACCAGCGGCAGCGCGCTGGCGCCAGCCAGAAAAGCCAGGGCGCCCCTACGATTTGCTTGGAAATTGGTCACGGTGATTATCCTCCCATTTTGTTTCACCGGACTGGCAGGTATGCCCCACTTCTTGTTCCGGAATTCGAAAGTCAGTTTGACAGGGCCTTACAATTTTGGAAGTGGGAACGCTAACAAAAAATAATGGCGAGCACGCCAGACGACGGGAGGAATGCATGGCCAAGGGGCAAAACCGGGCACGATTTATTGATCAAGTTCAGGTGCCGCGAAGGGCACGCCGGTGGGCTGGCGCGGCCGCCATTGCAGGACTTGCGGCGACAGCCTGCGCTGTGGCTCCGGCAGCGGAAATAGCCGCTCCCGCGCCGACAGCACCTGCAGCAGAGCAGACAGCGCAGTTCAGTCCCCGGGTCGAGCAGCTCCTCGATGTGATGAGCGTTGATCAGAAGCTTGGCCAACTCGTTCAGGCGGCTGGCGGGCGCAGCAAATCCCTGAATTCCAGGCTCACAGACGCCGAGCTTGACCGGGTGCGGGCCGGCAAGGTCGGCTCGTATCTGCATGTGGCAGGTGCCGAGGCATTAGGCGAGCTGCAGCGCGTCGCCGTCGAGGAGAGCGAGCACGGCATCCCGCTTCTCTTCGCGATGGATGTGGTCCATGGCTACCGGACAATTTTCCCCGTTCCCATCGCAATTGCCAGTTCGTTCGATCCTTCGGCCTGGGAAGAGGCCGCGCGAATTTCGGCGGATGAAGCAACATCGGCGGGGCTGCACTGGACCTTTGCCCCGATGGTCGACATCGCACGCGACGCGCGCTGGGGGCGTATCGTCGAGGGGGCAGGGTCTGATCCTTATCTCTCCAGTGTCATGGCCGCCGCGCAGGTACGTGGATATCAGGGCGCATCGCTTGGCGAGCCTCACACCATGCTCGCGACGGCGAAACATCTAGGGGCGTATGGCGCTGCGACAGGCGGGCGCGATTACGGCTCTGCCGACTTATCAGAGCGCACGCTGCACGAGGTGTACCTGCCTTCCTTCTATGCCGCCGAAGAGGCCGGTGTCGGCTCCTTCATGACGGCTTTCAATGATATTGGCGGTCAGCCGGTGACGGGGACCGAGGCGCTCGTCGATGGCATCCTGCGCGATCAGTGGGATTTTGATGGTCTCGTCGTGTCTGACTGGAATGCCATTGCCGAACTGCTCAATCACGGCGTCGCCGAAACCCGTGGAGAGGCCGCTGTGCTGGCGCTCCAGGCCGGTGTTGACATGGACATGACAAGCGGCGTTTTCGAGACAGATCTCAAAGCCATACTGGACGGTAACCCTGCACTGACCGCTGATCTCGATCGCGCCGTCGGGCACATCCTCTCCGTCAAGGAACGGCTCGGTCTGTTCGACCAACCGTTCGCCTATCATGATGCGGGCCGTGAAGAGGCGAGCCTGCTGACGGAAGAGAACCGGGCGGCCGCGCGGGACATTGCAGCCCGCAGCATGGTCCTCCTGAAGAATGAAAGCCAGACGCTTCCGCTGAGCGATCCGGCTGGCGACATCCTGGTTATAGGCACGCTCGCCGATGACCATTTGACCCAGCTTGGCTCATGGCGCGCGCGCGGCGAGGCGGGCGATGTAATCTCCATCCTCGATGGGCTGACTGACGCGGCACCGGACGGGGTGACTGTCAGCTATGAGCCGGGCGGGAATATCCAGACAGCCGATGAAGATGCGGTCGATGCTGCTGTTCAGGCGGCGGAGACAGCCGGAAACGTCATTCTGGTCATCGGCGAGGATTATGACCTGTCAGGCGAAGCACGCAGCCGGTCATCGGTCGAACTGCCGGCCGGTCAGAAGGCGCTGGCAGATGCGGTGCTGGCCGCAAGACCTGACGCTGTCGTGCTGCTGGTCACAGGACGAGCCATGGCCATTCCGGACATAGCAGAGACGGCCGACACCATCCTGTTGACCTGGATGCTCGGCGTCGAAGCCGGACCAGCCGTCGCAGATGTCGTCTACGGCGCCCGCGCACCTGCCGGCCGGTTGCCAGTCGATTTCCCACGCGCGACAGGGCAACTGCCTTTGACGTATTCCGAAACGCCGAGCGGACGTCCGGCCAATCCTGATCTGTCAGTCGATTCAAATCGTTACATGGATCTGCCTATCACGCCGCAATTCGCGTTCGGGCATGGGCTGACCTATTCGACATTTTCCTATGGCCAACCGCAGCTGAGCAAAAGTGCCGTCGGGCCGCAGGAGGCGTTCAGCATTTCTGTCGACATTACCAATACGAGTGACCGCGACGGCGAGGACGTTGTTCAGCTCTATATGCGCGATCCGGTGTCGCGAACGTCCCGTCCGAAGAAAGAGCTGCGCGGGTTCAAGCGCGTCGCCATTCCGGCCGGTCAGTCGGTGACGGTCACATTCACGCTCTCGCCGGCTCAATCGGCGACATATGACGATGATGGAAGCTGGCTGATCGAGGCGGGCCGTCTCGATTTCATGATCGGGCCGTCGTCGGACAGTACGTCCGGCCAGGTGACCGTCGAGGTCACGGAAGCGGCAGAGACACGCGTTCCTGCGGCTGCGATTGAAACAGAGGTATCGGTGCAATGAAGATGCAAAGAAGGCAGTTTATCATTGGACTCGCAGGGGTCGCTGCGGCCTGTCAGGGCGCAGGGAAGCTCGCCTCTGACGCAGACGAGAGCGGCATTCTCGACGTCTTCGACGACAGCGTGACGGACGTGATCGATCCGGGCGCACAGTTGATCAGGCGCGCCGATGGATTCACCTGGAGTGAAGGGCCGGCCTGGGATCCGGTGCGCTCGCGGCTCTATTTCTCTGATGTCCCGCAGAACAAGGCGTGGATGTGGAGCGAGGCAGGCGGCAAGGAGTTGTTCCTGTCGCCGTCCGGCGCAGAAAAGACTGAAGGGTTCAGGGAGCCAGGCTCGAATGGCCTTCTCTATGCGAATGACGGGTCTCTCCTCATCTGCAATCACGGTCTCCGGCGGGTTGAAAAGCTGAATATCGAGACGCGCGAGCGGACAAGTGTTGCTGACACTTACGCCGGAAAGCCCTTTAATAGTCCGAATGATGTGATCCAGGCGTCTGACGGCACGATCTATTTTACCGATCCGCCCTATGGGCTCGAAGGCATGAACGAGTCGCCGATGAAGGCGCTGCCATTCAATGGCGTCTACAGGCTCCGGCCTGGCGGTGAGGTCGAACTGTTGCTGGACGACATGACGTTTCCGAACGGGGTGGCGCTGTCGCCGGATCAAACTCGGCTTTACGTAAGCCAGTCAGATCCCGATCAACCGATTCTACGGGAAATCACGCTCGGTTCAGACGGAGCGATCGCCGCCGACCACATTCTTTTCGACGCAGCGCCGTTTGCGAAAGACGGCAGTCCGGGCCTGCCTGACGGAATGGCTGTTGATGCTGCCGGGCGGATATACCTGACAGGGCCTGGAGGCATTTTCATTATCGCGCCGGACGGCAAAGTGCTCGGGCGGATAAGGATGCCGAAAGCGACAGCCAACTGCGCTTTTGGAGGCGACGGGTCGCGCCTATTCATTACGTCGTCCAATGTCCTGTACGAGCTGCCGACACAGACTCACGGTCTATAGATTCGCCTCTAATTCTGCGAACGCGGGAGGTGGCTATTTGGATATGAGCTCGGGCGCCTCGTCGAAGCTTACCGAACTTTCTGCAAGAAATCAGGGATTTAAGTTAGCGCTATCTAAAAATTTGAAAAGGGGATTGTCAGCCCAACGAAACAATGCTCTGCTAGGGAACGATAGCGCTAACATAATAGCGCATCATTATTCAGGAAATCGTTCTCTATCAAAAAGAGGGCGGCCAAGGGAGGCAAAAGTGAATTCAACAAACCAGCGGAGCTATGCCCGTCGTTCAGGCGCAATTGCATGGCGTACACTATTGGGCGGGGTATCTGCCGTATCAATCGCAGCTGCGATGCCAGCTCATGCTCAGGACGCAGATGCCGAGGCAGAGGCCCGGCAGGATGTCGTCGTCGTAACAGGCATCCGGTCCGCGCTCGAAGAAGCGATGGACATCAAGCGGAACGCAGACGGTGTCGTCGATGCGATCTCCGCAGAAGACATCGGTAAATTCCCGGACACGAACCTCGCTGAATCGCTTCAGCGCATTACCGGTGTGTCGATCAGCCGGACCAATGGTGAAGGCTCCGAGATTACCGTTCGTGGTTTCGGCCCGGACTTCAACCTCGTCACGCTGAACGGCCGCACAATGCCGACGGCGGAAACGCGGCTTATCGGTCAGCGCGGCAACTTTGGCGCTGGCGGTGACCGCGCCTTCGACTTCTCGAACCTTGCATCCGAAGGCGTGAGCACGCTCGAAGTCTACAAGACCGGCCAGGCGACGCTTCCGACAGGGGGTATCGGCGCGACAGTCAATATCAAGACCGCGCGGCCACTCGATAATTCCGAGGCAGGCTTTGTTGGATCGGGCCAGGTCAAAGGTGTCATGGATGACAGCGTCATCAACGGAGATGATATCACGCCTGAGCTTTCTGGCATCGCAAGCTGGACGGATTCTCAGAACCGCATGGGTGTCAGCCTCTTTGGGTCCTATGCGAAACGCGATTCTGCCGCTCCTACTCAGCAAATCAATGACTGGCTGGTGTTTGACCCGGCGGTCGACGGTGCGTTTGAGGATAGCGGCTATGTTCGCGGTGATGGCAGCACGCAAATCACAAATTCGCCGAAGGAAGGGCAGCTGTACGCGATTCCGCAAGATAGCCGCTATGACCTCTCGGAAATCTCGCGCGAGCGGATCAATGGTCAGCTGGTTCTTCAATTCCGGCCGATGGACAATGTCACTCTGACCGGTGATTACACCTTCGCCCAAAATGATTCCGAAGAGCTTCGTTTCGAACAGACCAACTGGTTCGCAACACCGTTCGATGAGATCATCTTCAACAATAACGGTCCGGTCGCCTCTGCTGCTTACATGCAGGAGAACAATGACGGCTCGAAGGATATCGGCTTCGAACAGACCGATCGCGCAACCCGCGATACTTTGAACTCGCTCGGTTTCAATGCCGACTGGGAACTCAACGAGAATATGTCCTTTATTCTCGACGCTCATAGCTCGATCTCCAAGTCACGCGGTAACAACGCACTTGGCCATAGCGCTACCTTTGTCACATTCGGTGCGCCAGTTATCCTGAGCCACTCGGTCGATTACCGGTCCGGCTACCCGGTTCAGACTTACACCATTGATGACTCTGTGAGAGGTAACGACAACGGCATTCTCGATGCGGGCGATCTTGGGACGCAGGTGCAGCGTTCCAGCACGGCGAACGCGAAGAACAGCATTGATGAAATCGATCTTCGCTTCGAATGGGAGATGGACAATTCCCGCCTCATCGTCGGCGGCAACTATCGCGACAGCACATTCAGCCGCGCCGTCTCCACGACCCAGCAGGATCTCGGATCCTGGGGCATTGGTAATCCCGGCGATGTTGAGCAGTTCGCACCCGGTCTCGTCACGACCTACTGTCTTGAGTGTACGTTCGACGACCTGCCGGTTGGCCAGGCGGATGTCGCATTCCGCTCTAACCCGACGCAGCTCTTCCCGATTTTCGCCGACGCCTATTCGGGGAATTCCGTCAACTATGGCGGTTCAAACGATACGGTGAACGAGGAAATCACGTCGCTTTATGCGCAATTCCAGATGGAAGGTGAGTTCTTTGCCCGCCCCGCCCGCATGAATGCTGGCGTTCGGTATGAAGAAACCGAGGTGACGTCCGACACGCTCCAGACGGTCCCAGAGGTCATCGTGTGGGGGTCTGACAACGACTTCCTCGTTCGAAACGGCCCCGATCGTCAGTCTGTCAGCGGCTCGGCAAGTTACGACTACCTGCTTCCGAACCTCGATCTTCAGATTGACCTGACGGATGACATCGTTGCACGTGCATCCTTCTCCAAGACGATTGGTCGTGTGGCATTCGCTAACTTGTTCGCATCCACAACAGCAAATGCGCCGAACAGGCCAACGGCTCTAGGCGGCCAGGTGACGGGCTCATCCCAGAACCCAAGCCTCTTGCCGCTCGAATCGGACAACTTCGATATCTCGCTTGAATGGTATTTCGACGAGTCGAGCTACGTTTCGATTGGCTACTTCGACAAGCGTGTGAAGAACTTCATCGGTAACGGTGTTGTTGACCGCAGCCTGTTTGACCTGCGCGACCCCACATCAGGTGCCGCAGGATCGCGCTCGGGTGATGCTCTCGATATCATCGCTGATCTCGGTGTCGACGAGTCGGAAGCGAACCTGTTCACGCTTGTGGCTCTGATCGATGCCAATGGCGGTAATGTCGCTGCTGCGCGGAGTGAGTTCCAGTCACGCCTCGGAACCGATGGTGCGGATCCGAATGCGCTTCCACAGAGCTATGTCGACGCCATTCTCACCCAGTACGATGTCGTCGGAGATGCTAACGATCCGCTGCTGGTCTTTGCTGTCGGCCAGCCGATCAACAACCGTGAAGGCAACATCGACGGTCTCGAACTTGCCGGTCAGCACTTCTTTGGTGACACAGGCTTCGGCGTTGCCGGCAGCTACACCATGGTCAATGGCGATGTGGAGCTAGATCCAGGGGCAAGCCCAGCGGTGGATCAGTTCGCGCTCACCGGACTGTCGGATACCTACAACATCACGGGTATCTACGAGAACTATGGCTTCTCGGCGCGTCTGGCTTACAACTGGCGTGACACATTCCTGTCCGCGACGAACCAGACGGGTGACCGCTCCGGTGTGTATGTCGAGGACTACGGCCAGTGGGATCTCAATGTCAGCTACGACATCAATGATCAGATTGCCGTCGCTTTCGAGGCGATCAACCTCACTGGTGAGGATCAGCGGACTTACCACCGTGTGCCTGAGCAGGTGTATTACGCCTACGAACTGTCACCGCGTTACATTCTGTCAGCGCGCTACAGATTCTAGAGAAGTCGCTTTCGGCAACCCGGCCGTTGGCGAAAAAAAGGAAGGCCGCCGGTTCCTCCCCCGGCGGCCTTTCAGCTATTGAATCATATGACAATTGCGTCGAATGTCAGGGCTTGCGCCTGCAAGTGAAATTTGAGTGTTCTCCAAAGCGGTGGACGCCAAGGAATGGAGCTAAGCGTGACGAATACCGTCCTTCTGAACAATGTCGACCACGCCGATCTCAAGGTCAGCACGGCGCGGGGGGAAGCCCTCGGGGACGGCGTCAACCAGGCAGTCGTCGTGCCGACCGAGTTCCTGGAGCTGCAGCGCGAGTTTCCAATCCTTGTGAAGAAGGATCAGGCCGGGGCCTGGCAGGCGATTGCTTTGCTCGGTTTTGACAGCGGCGAAAACCTGTTCCTTGAAGGCAACCGATGGACGTCGAGATACATGCCAGCCGTGATGGAGCGCGGGCCTTTCACGATCGGCATGGACCGGCAGGCTGATGCGGCGGGCGGCGACCCCATGATCAATATCGATCTCGACCATCCTGCCGTGGGCAATGAAACCGGGGCGCCCCTTTTCCTGAAGCATGGTGGCAACTCGCCCTATCTGGAACGCATCGCCGGCATATTGCGGCGTCTGCATGCAGGGCTGCAAATTCGAAAGTCATTCTTCGACGCAATGGAGCGGCTGGACCTCATCGAGCCGGTCAATATTGAGGGCGAGTTCAGCGAAGGCATGAGTTTCAAGATACCGGGCTTCTCCGCGATCAGCATTGACCGCCTGAATGAGCTGGACGCAGACGCCTTGCATCAGCTCAATCGGTCCGGACACCTCTATGCCGCCCACATGATGGTCGCATCGCTCAACAATATTGGCCGTCTGATCGAGATGAAGGCGAGAAAGGTCGCGGCGCAATCGGGTGGGAGTTCGGCTTGAGCAGTGGCGACTTTCTCGAAAATGCCAGACGGGCCGAAGTCGTCAATGTTTCGGCCACGGGCGAAATACCTTTTGACGAGCTGATCAGCGCCAATCAGCCTTTCATCGTGCGCGGCGTGGGGGCCGACTGGCCGATCGTCAGGGCGGGATTGAGGTCGCCTGAAGAGGCGATGGACTATCTCGGTGGGTTCTATAGCGGGCGGCCGCTGATCCTCTATTCGCTTGCGCCCGAGCATGGCGGTCAGCCTTTTTACGACGAGACAGCCACGGCCATGAACTTTGAGAGATCGCAGGTATCGCTCGACGATTTTTTCGCGGCTGTAAAGCAGACCTTCAATGAGGCCGACCCGCGCGGGCTCTATGTGCAGTCGACAGACCAGCTGCTGTTCTTTCCGGGATTCGAGGCGGAGAACGGGATTAAGCTGGCGCCTCTCGCGCCATTTGCGAAAGACAAGCCCGTCGTGTCCCTCTGGCTTGGCGGAAAGACGACAGCGCGCGCGCATTACGACATGTCGAACAATATCGCCGTCTGCCTCGTGGGCCGGCGGCGGTTCATTCTTTTCCCCCCAGACCAGGTTCACAATCTCTACCCCGGACCTCTCGCGCCGACGCCTGGTGGGCAGGTCATCAGCATGGTCGATATTCACGATCCCGATCTCGAGGCGCATCCGAAATTTGCGGCGGCGGCCGAAACCGCGCAGGTCGCAGATCTCGAACCGGGCGATCTCCTGATCTATCCGGCGCTCTGGTGGCATCAGGTCGAGGCGAAAGCGCCGTTCAATCTGTTGCTGAACTATTGGTGGAACGCTGTGCCTGCGCATGCCGACACGCCGATGAACACGCTGCTTCACGGTCTTTTGAGCCTGCGCGACCGTCCTGCCGCCGAGAAAGCCGCCTGGCGTGAGATGTTCGATTATTATGTCTTCGGAGAGGCTGAGCAGGCCGGCGCCCATTTGCCGTCTGAGGCACGCGGTCCGCTCGGCGAGATGAATGAAATGATGGCGCGTCGCCTGCGGGCTGAATTGCTGCGCAAGCTGAACCGGTGAGGCGCTCATGAGTGAAACACAGACAAATCTGGTAAGACGCGTCGTGATCGCAGGGGGCGGCACGGCCGGATGGGTCGCGGCTGCCGCGCTTTCCCACCATCTCGGCCCGGCGCTGGATATAACTCTGGTCGAGTCCGACACGATCGGTACCGTCGGTGTCGGCGAGGCCACTATTCCGACGCAGCGGACCTTCCATACCCATCTCGGCATTCGCGAAGCCGACTTCATGAAAGCCACCGGCGCGACCTTCAAGCTGGGCATAGAGTTCGAGGACTGGCTGCGGCCCGGACACCGGTACATCCACTCCTTCGGCACGCTGGGGCGGGCGACCATCGTCGCGCCATTCCATCATTTGTGGCTCCACGCAAAGGAGCGCGGCTATGGCGGATCGCTCGACGACTATTGCCTCGAGCTGAAGGCCGCGCGTGCAGGGAAGTTCTACACCTCCACCGAAAAGTCCGTACTCAATTTTGCCTATCATCTCGATGCGACGGCCTATGCGAAATTCCTGCGCGCTTTCAGCGAAAGAAAGGGCGTGCGCCGGGTCGAGGGGCTGATCGAACATGTCGAACAATCGGCCGAGACCGGTTTCATCGAAGCGTTGAAACTACAGTCTGGCGAGCGGATTGACGGAGACCTGTTCATCGACTGCACCGGCTTTCGGGGCCTGTTGATCGAACAGACTTTGAAGACAGGGTTTGACGACTGGAGCCACTGGCTGCCGATGAATGCTGCGGTCGCCGCGCAATCGGAGCCGACAGGGCCCCCTATCCCCTACACCCGCGCCATCGCGCATGAGCATGGCTGGCGCTGGCGCATCCCGCTGCAGCACCGTGTCGGCAATGGAATCGTTTTTGACAGCAACCAGCTTGCCCCGGACGAGGCCGAGAAGAAGCTTCGCGGCGCTATTGATGGCGACCTTCTGACCGAGCCGCGGCTTATCCGCTTCCAGACCGGCCGACGCAAGCGGGCCTGGAACAAGAACTGCGTCGCGCTCGGCCTGTCGGGCGGTTTTCTGGAGCCGCTTGAATCGACCAGCATCCATCTCATCCAGCGCGGTGTCGCCGATCTCGTTGCGCTCTTCCCTTATCACGGCGTGACAG
>NZ_JBARZC010000273.1:0-8073 GCF_049649345.1 Henriciella sp.
GTGCCAGACTCCCGTCTCGGACGAGTTTCGACTTCAGTCGAGCACACAACTCAGCCCGCGCGCGCCGTACTGAAAGCGATCCAGATGGCAATGCCGACAAGTGCGAGCGCAAACGCGGCACGAACGCCGGTTGACCTCCGCATGGCAGCGATCCGGTCACCAATGCTGGCGCCGAGAACCACAATCGCGGTGTGAACAATGACGGAGATCAGAATGTGCAGGCTACCCAGAAGCAGAATTTGCAGGGCAAGCGGGGCACGCGCGCAGCTGGCAAACTGGCTGACGATTGCAATATAGAAGACGAGCGCTTTGGGATTGAGGAGATTGGCGACAAAGCCCCTGCCCAACCCCTCAAGACCATCGGCGGACCCGGGCGAACTCTCGCCCGTATCCGAAAAGGCTTCCCAGGCAAGATACAGCATGAAGACCACGCCGGCCCAGCGGATGGTCTCATAGAGCCAGTCATGGCCTGCGATCAGCGTGGCCATGCCCGTTGCTGCGAGAATGAGCTGCACGGACAGGCCGAGCGTGATGCCGATGATAGCCAGAAACCCAGCCTTGCGCCCGCGGCGTGCCGACAGCGTGGTCAGCCAGCCCATATTCGGTCCGGGCGTCAGCTCGACGATGGCCATTGCGATCAGGAATGCCGCCCAGTCGACCTCACAGAACATCGCTCACAAACACCCATAGAGCGCATCGACCAGCCGGCGGGCGCGGGGATCTCCTTGCAGATAATTCGATTGGCGGTTCATCACATAGGCCGCAGACAGGCTGCGATCAGGATCGCCCAGGGCGAGCGAACCGCCCCACCCTGAGTGGGCGAGCGTTTCAGGGTTCGGCCCATAAATTCCCTCGCTGTTGCGCATCACGCCGGCGGCGAATTCTGTCGTGAAGGGAAGCACCAGGTCACCCCCATAGGCGCGCCGGCGGCTCAGCTTGTCGAAACAGTCCGGCTCGATAAT
Source organism: Henriciella sp. (assembly GCF_049649345.1). Classification (GTDB taxonomy): domain Bacteria; phylum Pseudomonadota; class Alphaproteobacteria; order Caulobacterales; family Hyphomonadaceae; genus Henriciella. The sequence goes on from NZ_JBARZC010000273.1 coordinate 963, forward strand.
GGTCACCCCGCCGAGGCTGCCGCGATGCGCGTAGATGCCGTAGAGCTGAGCCACTGAAAGCGCGGTGCCGTGCCCATTGGCGGCCGGCTGTTCCATCGTGCGCCATTCAGGCCCGGTGCGCGTAGGCGACGACCATTTCTTCAGGAAGGCGGCTTTCTTGTACTCGTTGAGCTCGCCGAGATCCGGCATCGCGCGCGGGCGAAGGATGTCGGCGCAGCGGTCATGCTCGCTCTGCGGTGTGCCGATGAAGAAGTCTATGCCGGCCGGCTCGCAGATGTCTTCGCGCAGGATCGTGCCGAGACTGCGCCCTTCAATACGGCGGACGACTTCGCCCACGAGATATCCCCAGGTCGAGGGATGGTAGCCATGCGCGGTGCCCGGCTCCCAGAGCGGTTCTGTCTCGGCGAGGGTTGCAGCAAGCGCCGGAGGGTCGAGCCAGAGGTCAGGATCGATTGGGTCGGCAAAGCCAGGCAGGCCGCCCTGGTGGGACATCATCTGGCCGATCGTCATGTCGGCCTTGCCTGCCGCGGAGAATTCCGGCCAGACCTCGGCGACTTTGGTGTCATACCCGTCCTTGAGGCCGCAGATAACCCGTGCGGCGACGATCGCGGATATGCCCTTCGTGGTGGAATAGATCGGCACGAGCGTGCGGCCGGTCCAGGGCTGTCTGGACTGGCGATCAGCGAAGCCTGCATGGATGTCGATAATGGTTTCGCCGTCCAGAATTGCGGCGAAGCCAGCGCCCTGCTCCTCGCCAGCCTCAAAAGTTTCTCGAAAAACGTCTGCGACCGGCTCGAACCCCGGCGCGACATGGCCGCTAATCTCAGTCATCGGCTCCTCAGATCAGTCATGAATAGCGCTCTCCCAGTAGGGAGAATTATTGAACATCTCTAACATTGGGGCGTTCAACTGCCAGACCAAATCGGGAAGAGTTCGCCATGAAAATTATCAGTCTTTCGGCTGCGGCTGTCATGATTGCCGTGGCCGGCTGCACGTCTTCGCCAACTTCGATGAGCGGACCGCACTCAGCAAATCACGACCGGTCTGCACCCCAAGCGACAATATCCACGCCCAGCACCCACTCATTCGACGAGACGGTCTCGCGGCTGCGCGCCGCCCTGCAAAGCCGGCCCGTCGAGATATTCGCCGAGGTCGATCACGCCAAAGGCGCGGCGGAAGCCGGCATGACCCTGCCGCCCTCAACACTTTTCATATTCGGCAATCCCCAGGCCGGAACGCCGATCATGCAGGCCAATCCAGCGCTCGGGATCGAGTTGCCAATGAAAATCCTCGTCCTGGAGACCGATTCTGGGGTCTACGTGATCCGGCAGGACATTTCCGCGATCCTCCGTCAGTACCAGGTCTCTCCGGACGATACGCCCGCCGCCAAGGTTGAAGACACGCTGAATGGCATCGTCATGGAAGCGGCCGGATAGCGGCAATTTGGCCGATGGGCTGGACAGACTTCACGTCTGGCGGCATCGAAGGGCGACGTTCAAACAGGGGCCCGCCACCATGACCGCAGCGACTACTCACCGTCCACGCAGATCCTGTCTCTACATGCCTGGCGCCAATCCCCGTGCACTCGAAAAGGCAAAGAGCCTTGCCGCCGACACGCTGATCCTAGACCTCGAAGACGCTGTAGCGCCAGAGGCCAAGGCCGAAGCGCGCGAGACCGTCTGCAAGGCTGTGAAGGATGGCGGCTATGGCAAGCGGGAGGTGGTCATCCGCATCAACGGCCTCGACACCGAATGGGGACTTGATGATCTGAAAGCCGCGGTGGCTGCTGGGCCGGACGCCATTCTGGCGCCAAAAGTCATCGATGGCGGCGACATAGACCGGCTGGATGATGCGCTGAGCCGCGCGGGCGCGCCAAAAGATTTCGGTCTCTGGGTGATGATCGAAATGCCAAAAGCCATTCTCAATATCAAGGATATCGCCGAGGCTGCCGGACGCACGCGCCTGACGGCCTTTGTCATGGGCACCAATGACATCGCCAAGGAACTGCGCGCGGTGAACGATCCCTCGCGCCTTGCCTTCCAGACGTTCTTCGGCCTCACACTTGCGGCTGCGCGGGCTTATGACATCGTCGCGATTGATGGTGTCTACAATGATATCTCGAATGCAGAGGGCCTGGAGCAGGAGGTCCGCCAGGGCCGGCTGCTTGGCTTTGACGGCAAGACGCTCATCCATCCATCACAGATCGACATCACGAATGACGTTTTCGCGCCCGCTGAAGAAGATGTTGCGCAGGCCCATGACGTCATCGCCGCCTTCGCCGATCCGGCCAATGCCGGAAAGGGTGTGCTCAAGGTGAATGGAAAAATGACGGAGCTGCTCCATCTTGAAGAAGCAAAACGCATCGTCGCTGTGAACGAAGCGATCGAGGCCATGGAGACCGCATAGATGACCTACACACTTCTTCACCACACCGGCTGCAGCACCTCGCGAAAGGGCCTCGCCCTGCTTCAGGAAAACGGGGTTGAACCGGAGGTGCGCAAATACATGAATGCCGGGGAAGCGCTATCGGTTGGCGAGCTGAAGGACATCGCCGAGAAGATGGGCGCCGCCTCGCCGCGCGACTTCCTGCGCGAAAAGGACGCGGCCAAGTTCGACATCCCGGACGATCTTCCCGACGAAAAGCTCTATGAAGCGATGGCCGACAATCCCCGCCTGATCCAGCGCCCCATCGGCATTAAAGGCGGCAAAGCCGCGCTTGGCCGGCCGATCGAGAAGCTGCTTGAGGTCAAATAAGCGAGAAGATCGGTGAAATTTCACAGGTCTGATTAGCCACGCATCAAATGAGGTATGCGACAAGCAGGTCATGACGATCCTGCTTATCATCGCCGGTCTTTTTCTGGTGCTGTCCGCCCTTTTCTTCTTTGGGCCGCACTTGGTTGTCTATGGGACATCCGGATTGCGCGACGCGTTCTCCCGTCCTGAGGCCCAGATTGTGACGGTCGGCCTAGTCGCGGCGTTCTGCGTGCTGCTTTTTGCCCCGGCGGGTCCTTCCTCCTTGATTTCAGGCGATGAGACAGTGCAGGTGGTCCACGCAGACATAGCGGGGCCGGCGCAGGGATAATCTGAAGCGGCCCCAAGACCGATCGAGGGCCGCATGACGAAATCCAATCCGGGCAACTATTTCGAAGACTTCCAGCCGGGCATGGAAATTGTCCACGCAACCCCGCTCACGCTCAGCGCGGGCGACGTTTCGCTCTACCGCGCCCTGACAGGCAGCCGGCATGCGCTCTACTCAGCTGAGACCTTCGCCGCCGCCAATGGCTTTCCGGCGCTGCCGGTTGATCCGCTACTCGCCTTCCATATCGTTTTTGGAAAGACGGTCCCGGATATCTCGCTCAACGCCGTCGCCAACCTTGGCTATGCAGAGGGCAAATTCCTGAAGCCTGTCTATCCCGGTGACACGCTGACCTCGGTGTCCGAAGTGATCGGCGTCAAGGAGAACTCAAACGGCAAGACGGGCGTCGTCTGGGTCCGCACGCGCGGGGAGAACCAGAACGGAGAGACGGTGCTGTCCTATGTACGCTGGGTGATGGTCCACAAGAAAGATGCCGCCAGTGCGGCGCCCGATACTGTCATTCCTGATCTGCCCGGCGCCGTAGCGGCATCAGATCTCGCCGCCCCTAATTACGCAGACTGGAACGACGCCCTGGCCGGGTCGAACTGGCGGTTCGGCGACTATGAGGTCGGTGAGAAAATCGACCATGTCGACGGGATGACGGTCGAGGAAGCCGAGCACCAGATCGCCACGCGGCTCTATCAGAACACGGCGAAGGTCCATTTCGACGCACACGCCCAGAAGGACAGCCGCTTCGGCAAACGTCTCATCTATGGCGGTGTTGTGATTTCCATCGCGCGCGCCCTCTCGTTCAACGGCCTCGAAAGCGCCGCCCAGATGCTGGCCATAAATGCCGGCACGCATGCCGGGCCGCTCTTCGCGGGCGACACGATCTATGCCTGGTCGGAAGTGCTGGACAAGGCCGAACTGTCTGCGAACACCGGCGCTCTGCGCCTGCGCCTGGTCGCGGGGAAGAACCACCCGTGCAGCGACTTCCCGCTGCGCGGCGAGGACGGAAAATACGACCCGGATGTGCTGCTCGACTTCGATTACTGGGCCGCCATCCCCATCTAGGGCTCGATGATGACCAACCTCCTTGAAGGGATCACGCTGTTCGGCGTATCCATCGCGACCATTCTGATGGCGCTTGCGAGCCTGCTCGGCACAATGACGATGAAACAGATGGTCGAACTCGGCCAGGTCGACGCCCGCACGCTTTGCGGCCTCACAGGCATTACCGATCCGCGCGATCTGCAGGATGTCTTCGGCCCACCCCACATGAACCGGACCTGGCACGGGCTGACCCTCCAGGCCATTGAGGCTCGGCGCAAACCGGCCGGTTACCTGATCAGCGATGACCGCGTGGACTGGATTTCGATCGGCGTCGCCATCCTCGCCTTTTTCTGGCGCCACCCTGTCGCCGACATCCTGCTGATTGTTGCCGCGGTGTCACAGGTCTCCGGCTGGGTGATCGCTTCGCGCCTGCCGCGCTAGAAATCGCTTCTGATCAAATGCTCCGTGCCCTATCTATCTCTCCATGAAAGTCTGGAAGATGAATGGCGCGGGAAACGCGTTCGCGATTTTCGACGCGAGAGAGCGCCGCTTTGCGCCGGATGCTGAGCGTATTCGCGCCATCGCCGCTGAAATGAAGGCTGATCAGGTCATGTCGATCGAGCGTGACACAATGGTCGATGCCTTTCTGCGCATCTGGAACGCAGACGGCGAGGAAGTGGACGCCTGTGGCAATGGCACGCGCGCGGTCGCCCATCTTCTTCTTGAGGAAACCGACAGCCCGAGCGTGAAGATCCGCACCAATGCCGATGTCCTCAAGGGCGAACGCGCCAGCGGAAACCTTGTCACCATCGATATGGGCTCGCCGCTCATGGGCTGGGAAGACATTCCGCTCTCGGAAAAGATGGATGTCCGCGGTGTCGATGTGCGCATCGGGCCGATGGACAAACCTTATCTGTCGCGCCCCGCCGTCGTCTCCATGGGCAATCCCCATGCGGTCTTCTTTGTCGACGACGTCGACGCCTATAACATCCCCCAGATCGGGCCGCTTGTGGAATGGCATCCCGTGTTTCCTGAGGGCGTGAATGTCGGCTTTGCGCAAATCATCGACCGTCAGACCATCCGTTTGCGCGTCTGGGAACGCGGCGCAGGCCTCACCAAAGCTTGCGGGACAGGCGCGTGCGCCGCGCTTGTCTGCGCCGCGCGCGCCCGCAAGACAGACCGCAAGGCCAAACTCATCCTCGATGGCGGTGACCTCATCATAGACTGGCGGGAAGATACCGATCACGTCTTGATGACCGGGCCCGTTGAGCTCGAAATGAGCTTCGAGGTCTGAGGCGAGTCCCTTGATATTTCGGCCATTCGGCGCGATGTCCGCTGCTGAACCGCCGTCATGACAGATACATTGCCCCCCCGGACCAGATCCCAGGTCATCACGCTAGGCTGCCGCCTCAACTCCTATGAGTCCGAGGTGATGCGCGGCCATGCCGAAAAGGCGGGGCTCGAAGACGCGATCATCGTCAATACATGCGCCGTGACAGGAGAGGCCGTCCGCACCGCGCGTCAGACCATCCGGCGCGCCAGAAAAGATAATCCGGACGCGAACATTATCGTCACCGGCTGCGCCGCGCAGATCGATCCGGGCGCGTTTGCGGCCATGCCTGAAGTCACCCGCGTCATCGGCAATCATGAAAAGATGCAGGCCGACACCTGGGCTGCCCCGCAATTGCTTCAGGGCACGGAAAAGATTCTCGTCAACGACATCATGTCGGTGAAGGAAACCGCCGCCCATCTGATCGACGGGATGGAGGGCCGGGCGCGCGCCTATGTGCAGGTCCAGAATGGCTGCGATCATCGCTGCACCTTCTGCATCATCCCCTATGGCCGCGGAAATTCGCGGTCCGTCCCGGCGGGGGAGGTGGTTCAGATGGTCCGCCGCCTGGTTGAGACCGGGCATTACGAAATCGTCCTCACAGGTGTCGACCTGACAAGCTGGGGCGCTGACTTGCCCGGCCAGCCGCAGCTCGGCAATCTCGTCCAGCGCATCCTGAAGCTGGTGCCGGAACTGAAACAGCTCCGCATCTCCTCCATCGACGCGATCGAGATGGATGACGCGCTGTTCGAAGCGATGGCGGAGCCGCGTCTTGCACCCTTCATGCACCTGTCACTCCAGCACGGCGACAATCTCATCCTGAAGCGGATGAAGCGGCGCCATTCGCGCGAACAGGCCATCGAGCTTGCCGACCGGCTGCGCACGATCCGGCCTGATATGGCGCTCGGCGCAGATATCATTGCCGGGTTTCCAACAGAGACCGAAGCGCATTTTGAGAACTCGGTCCGGCTCGTCGAGGATTGCGGCCTCGCCTTCCTGCACGTGTTTCCCTACAGCCCGCGGCCTGGCACACCTGCCGCGCGCATGCCGCAGCTTGAAAAGTCCGTGATCAAGGCCCGGGCCGCCAGATTGCGCGATGCAGGCGCGGCTGCGTTGTCGCGGCATCTCGACACCCATGTCGGCAAGACACTGGACGTCCTTGTCGAACAGGAGACCAATGGCCGCCTCAGCGATTTCTCGCAGGTCACGCTGGATGGCTTTGACAGGCTCGAGGCTGGACGCCCGGTCTCTGCGCGGATAGTCGCTCAGGACGGAAAGAAACTCATCGGGGCGCCTGCATGATCCTCTGGTTCGGCAAGAAAAAGAAAAAGGAAGAGTTGAAGGATGCCGGCGCAGCGATGCCGGAACCGGAACTTTCGGCCGAAGAGATCGCCGCAAAAGAAGCGGCCGATAAAGCCGAAGCTGAACGCCAGGCGGCGGAAGCCCAGCGAAAGGCCGCCGAACAGGCCGAGATCGAACGCAAGGTCGCGGAAGCCAATCGCGCCTGGGAAGAACGCCAGAAGCGCGAGCGCGAGGAAGCCGCTGCCGAAGCAAGCCGGCTCGAGGAAGAAGCCAGGCGGGCCGAACAAGCACGCGAGGCAGCCCGCCGCGCTGCAGAAGAAGCACGCCAGAAAGCGGCCCAGGACGAAGCC
>NZ_JBARZC010000274.1:0-1797 GCF_049649345.1 Henriciella sp.
CCCCATACCAGGCGCCGGGACGCGAGGCCAAACCCCCAAGAATCGCAACGAAAATCGCTGCGCCGCTCGCGACAATAACAGGGCGCAGGCGGCTCATTGCGGGCGTTGGTCCTTCACGCGGACAAAGCCAAGCAGATGGGCCATATCCTTGAAGAAGATCCGCATATGCGCCATCGGATTGGCGCGCACGAGGCGCTTGTTCATATAGGCCTCCCAGGTCAGGCGCTGGACGTCCGGATCATCGCAGATATTCACGAAACGCTCGCGGCGCTTGTCATTGCGATACCAGAAATGCTGCATGATGCCGAGGATGAAGAAGACTTTTCCGTGCTCCGACATATAGCGCTTGCGCGCCTTGGCGAGCGCCTTCGGATTGGCAGTTTCGAGAAATTCGTGGACGGCTTCGGCGGCGGTCTGGCCGCCGAGCATGGCGTAATAGATGCCTTCGCCGGAGGCCGGCGCAACGCAGCCTGCCGCGTCGCCGGCGAGCAGGACGTCCTTGCCATTGTCCCACTTCTTCATCGGCTTGAGCGGGATGGGCGCGCCTTCCGTGCGGAGGGTTTCAGCGGTGGTCAGATCGGCGTCACCGCGAAGGTCAGTGACGGCCTGGCGCAGCGAAAAGCCTTTCTGCGCGCTGCCGACGCCGACGCTGGTCGTGTCGCCATGCGGGAAGATCCAGGCATAGAAATCCGGCGACAGGCGGCCCTCATAGCGGATTTCGCAGCGGCTCCCTTCGAACTGTTCGGGGTTTGCCTGCTCGGGCGAGCGAATGATTTCGTGATAGGCGAAGACTGATTTTGGCTGCTCGCCGCCGACCTCGTCCCGTGCAATGCGCGAGCGGGCGCCATCGGCGCCGATGACGGATTTCGTCGCAAGCCTGACAGGATCGCTTTTCCGATCAGCGCCGTGCGGGCGGCAGAGAACGATCGCCCGGCCTGCCTCGTCGCGCTCGATGCCGACAAACTCGCCGTCCATGCGGTCAGCGCCATGCTCTGCGGCGCGCACGCGCAGCCATTCATCGAAATGCTCGCGGTCCACCATGGCGACCGTGCCGCCATTGATCGGCATGTCGACAAAGCGGCCCTTGGGCGAGACCATGCGGGCGGTGTTCGCGCGCGCCACGATCATGTGCTCGGGAATGTCGAAATCCTGGACCAGTCTTGGCGGGATTGCGCCGCCGCAGGGTTTGATCCGGCCCGGCTTGTCGATGAGCAGGGTCTTGTGGCCCTCAGCCGCGAGGGCCTGGGCTGCGGTGGCACCGGCCGGCCCGCCGCCCACCACGATCGCGTCATAGACTGTCATTTCGCTGGTTGGGTCGGTCATGTGCATAGGCTCCATTTATTCGGCGGCGATCAGCTCGGCTGATGGCAGGACAGGCAGGTCGGCGTCGTCATTTGCCGATTTTCCAACCCAGGCGGCGCAGAAGGCCGCGGCGATGAAGAGGGCCGCTTCTGTAGCGAAGACGGCGCCGAAGGCCGGGGCGGTTTCAGCGAAAAGGACGCGCGCAAGATCGAGTGCGCCTGCACCGAGGAAGCCGCCAAGGCCAAACGCGATGGCTTGCGCCGCGCCCCATAGACCCATTCGTGTGCCTTCGCGGCCGGGCTCGCCGGCGCTTGCCAGGGTCATCATCGAGCCGATCGCCGCAACGGCAAAAGCGCCATTGGCGAGGCCGAGGGCGAAGACGCTCGGCTGAAGTGGCCAGGCTGGCCCGACAATGGCAGCGCAGCAGAGGGCGGCAAGTGCGGCAGCAGAGGCAAAGCAGCCAAAGATCGTCCAGTTGCGCATGAAGCGCGCGCG
>NZ_JBARZC010000275.1:0-10038 GCF_049649345.1 Henriciella sp.
ATATTACGGTATCGACGACGGGCGCTCGGGCCAGCGGGATCGTCCTCGGCAGCAGCGGCGATCTTGCCATGGTGGACAGTTCGACCACACTGACCTTCGACAATCTCGATATCACGACCGCAGGCGACAATGCCCGCGGCTTGCAGGTGCAGGGTCTGTCGGCAGCGCTCAACGGCAATATGACCAATTCCGACTGGGCCATGCTGCTGCAGAACAGCGCGATCTCCACGTCAGGCAATGACGCTAACGGCGCAGAGATCTTCGGCCTTGGTGGGACATTGACGGGGTCCACGATCACGCTGGTATCGACCGGTGTCGATGTGACCACGACAGGAGACCGCTCCAACGGGTTCGTTGTCGGGTCCCTGCCGGAGATTGCTACTGGCGATGAAACGCGCACCTCCCTGGCGCTGGCCTTCGGCACAATTGCCACAAGCGGGGAGAATGCCGATGCCATCCGCATTGGTACCGGCTGGGGCAGCCCGGGGGCTGATCCGAACCGGCCATCGGACGAGAACTCCCGCCTCGCCACTCTGGAAATCTCCGAGGATGTTTCGGCGACCGGCACAGGCAGCGATGGCCTGGTGACCAGCAGCCTGATCAACACGCTTACGGTGTCCGATACGGGCTCGCTGAGCGCTGACCGCTTTGCCATCCTGTCCCAGGGGGTCGGCGGCATCGAGACGTTGACCAATGCGGGCACGATCACCGGCGACATCCAGCTCGGCGATGAGGACAGCACGCTGACCAATTCGGGCACGCTCACTGGCAATGTCGACCTCGGCGGCGGCTCAAACGTGCTGACCATCGATGCCGGCAGTCTGTTCAACACGCGCGATCAGGTCCTGCTCGGCGCGGGCAATGTCCTGACGATCAGCGGCGACGTCTCGCCTGGCGATGGCGGGCCGGTGCAAGTCACCTCTGTTGAAGGCGATATTGTCTTCGAAACAGGCTCACGCTTCCTGGTCGATATCGACGGAAGTGCAGATGACGCGAGCCTGGCGGGGATCGGGGCTTCGGATCGTCTGGAAATCGACGGCACGGCAACGCTCAATGGCGGCACGGTCGCTGTATCGTCACTGACACCGCGCACCGGCTTCAGTTCCTTCGCCGAGTATCAGATCCTTTCTGCGACGGACGGCGTGACAGGCACATTCGCTGATCTCGACAGCAATCTCCCATTCCTGACGCTCAGCCTGCAGCACAATGCCGACAACGTCCTGTTGATCGCTGAACGGGGCTTTTTCGCACCGGACTTCGTGACGGCAGCTGTGACACCAAACCAACTGGCGGTCGCGTCCGCCTTTGATGCAATCGAGACCGGCGCGACAGGCGATATGGCGGCTGTCCTCGACCAGCTCATTTTCACCAATTCCGGGCAGGCCTTGACGGCTTTCGACACCACATCCGGTGAAATCTATGCGTCGATGCTGGCGCAGGCGGGTGCGAACGGGACTGTCCTGTCGCGTCAGGCTCTGTCTCGTAGCCGCCGCAGCTTCGCTCCAGGCTGGGGTATCTGGGCCGCCGCCACCGGATCTGACGGGTCCATCGACCCTGACGGCAATGGCGGCGAGATCGAGCACGGCAATTACGGCTTTGACGTAGGCGCCGATTTTGCTGCGCCGGACAATCGCTGGGTCGCGGGTGTGGCTCTGGGGTACCGCTCGGGCGACGTTACGCTCGATCCGCGTCAGAGTGATGTCGACTATGAGGACAAGCACATCTCCGCCTATGGCCGGTACGGGACCGGTGGCAGGGGCTTGACCGCGAGTGCGGCTGCAACCCTTGCCGATATCGATGCCGATGTGGCGCGCCGGATCGTCGTGGGCAATTTCGTCCGCCGCGCCTTCGCAGATGCTTCGATCGAAAGCCAAAGCCTTGCGGCCGAAGACAGGTATGGCCTTGCCGCCGGAGAGAAACTCTCCATCGGTCCGGTCGTGTCGGTGGCTCATACCAGCACTGACCTTGGCGGCTTCCGCGAACGCGGCGCCGATAGCCTCAACCTTGTTTCATCAGGCTCGTCCGACGAGCAGACGTCGGTTGGCGCTGGCGTGTTCGCGAACTGGCAGTCCGAGCGCAGCTCACTGGACCTGTCCGTCCAGTACGTGAACGGCGCGTCTAACAGCACGTCATCGGTGGCCGCCTTTGAAGGCGCGCCTGATGCACGCTTCAATATTCGTGCTCCAGGACAGGATACCAGCGGTGTGCAGGCCTCTGCCACCGGTTCAGTGAGCCTCGGTGAGAACTGGACCGCCAGCTTGCTGGTGGACGGCCTGGCCGGCGAGACCATGTCGAGCCTCAACGGATCTATCGTTCTGGGCCGGAGGTTCTAGAGAATAGGGGGGAGCGGAATTCGGTGGCGCGCGAAACAAGCATGCCGCCGATCCGCTTCCCATACCGCACGCCAACATTGAACGAGGTTTGCCGATTAGTCGGCCTCTGTGAGGAAAAGGGACAGCACCATGTCTACATGTTGCTCGATAAACTTTTCGTTGAAGGGGTCTTGCTTCGACATGAATTTGTACTCTTCGGCGAGCGTGAAGACCGATGTTGAGGCTCCAATAAACAAATAGCGCAGGTGCATCACGTCCCCGTCGCGCAACATGCCGGCGTCCTGCGCTTTCTTGAGCAATAGAAGGTCGAGCGAAATGCCCGGTGCGAGGTGGTTTTCAATCAACCAGGACAAGCGCTCATTTGCGCTTTCATTTGCCTGAACCATGAAGCGGTGCAGTTGGGGCACTCTTGCGCTGAACAGGATGAATTCCCTCAGCATCAGCCTCAGAAGGATCGGTTGGTCGACGCCGTCCAGTCCCTGATAGCGTTCGCGCTGCTTGAGTACATAGGTTCCGAAGACCTCCTTGGCGGTCGCCTTCCAGAGTAGTTCCTTGCTGCCAAAATGATGGCCGATGAGCCGGTGGTTTACGTCGGCGCGCTCTGCGATTTCGCGCGTACTCGCCCCTTCAAAGCCCTTGTCCGCAAACTCTCGCAACGCCGACGTCAATATCGCCTGCTTTGTATCGATCGCCCGCTGCTGTTCTCGTCTCTTGCGCCGTTTTGGGCGCTTCTTGTCGCCCGTCGAGGTTGAGGCCTTACCTACAGCGTCGTCCGGTTTCGATTTCAGGGTCATGTCTTTCTCGTCCCTCAGATTTCCTGGCGCTGCCTGTTTGCCAAACGCTGGAGGCTAATTTCCTCACGCGACAAGGCTCGTTCAGCTATCACGGATGAGCCTGTAGCGCCTGGCAGCTGCCGATCCTGGTGCCGACTAATCACCAACAATTCAACATAATGAAGAGATCAAGGTAAATTAAGCCCTTATAATTCTACACTGCGTGATACAGAGGCACTGTGGCATTTACAGTCTTGAACAAGTAATCGGCGCCCCTTGCGCGAATGAGCCGTGAAAACGCGCAGTCGACCCAGGCTAGAGTGGCCCGGGGCAGAGAGCGCCGCCATTATCGCGCCCCAAAAAAAGCGCCGCAGACCCGAAGGACTGCGGCGCAGGCATGGCGCGAGGAAAAACGCCCTTTGGTCGATCATCAGTCAGGCAGGCCCTCGAGCATGCCCGTCTTGAGCAGCCAGGAGGTGGAGAGATCCAAAGCGGTCTTCAGCTGTTCGCGCTGGCCGATGTAGTAGTGATTGGCGCCCTGGATGGTGTGCAGCTCCTTGGGGCCTCCAAGGCTCTGATAGATCGTCTCTGTATGGGAGGGTGGGCAGCAATCATCAGCCGAGTTGGCAATCACGATTGCCGGGACTTTCACGCCAGGGCCTTGTCGCTCAGTCATCGCGCGGGACTCGTCGATGCTCCACTGTGACAGCCAGCTGCGCAACGTGGCGAACCGGCCGAGCCCGATCGGGCCGTTATTCACGACGGCAGGGTCACCGAGATAACATTTGCCCGGAACCCGGTCATTCGCATCAATGCGCGGATCGAGCCATCTTGGATCGGCCATCGTGCCATGGGTGACAAAACATCTCTCCTGGTCGTCGCCGCCCTTGCGCTGAAGCTGGTCGAGCGTATCTTTCACCCAGGCGGTGATCTTCCGGTTGCGTGCGATCTGAGCGGCCCGGTAAGCGGCGACAAAGTCATCGGAGTACGGAGGTTTTGGGCCGTTCTTGTCGTCGTAAAGATCAAGCTCCGGGTTTCGTTCACCGGGGTTGAGCTCGTTCAGGATCGAGGCGTCCATCGATTCGGTCATGATCCGCGCGCGGGCAGAATGGGCGGCCATCTGCATGATCGCATCTGCAGGTGGCAAGCTCGAAAGGTCCACCGGCTCACCGGACGGCGTTTGCGTGACATTGGGCGCTTCGGCCTGCGACTGATAGAAGACCGACAGTGATGCACCGCCGCTCCACCCGGCGAGGACAACCCGTTTGTAGCCAAGCCTTTCTCGCGCGTATTTGATGTATTGGCCAAGGTCGACCAGCACCTTTTCCATGATGAGCGCGCTGTCATTGTGTGGGTAACGGCTGCCACAGGTCAGGACTGGCACGCCGAGGCGGGCCAGATCACGCGGCAAGGGCAGCGTGTCGAGCGTCGCCGTTGGATGCATGAAGACGAGCACGGTGTCCTTGGTCGCATCGGGGCGGCGCATGTGCATGCCCTGAAGGATGACGTTGGAGACGCCGCCGCCATATGTGTCGCGGGACTGGCTCTCTTCGGTAAACGCGATGAGGACGGGCGAGGTGGTAAATCGTGGGGCTTCCTTGGCCATGGTGTTCTTGTCCTTCTACTAGCCTTGAATGTCTTCGCTGGAAGCGGCAGCCGCAGCTTTCGCGGCTTCGCTCAGGATGAAGCCTGCATCAGGTGCAACCGGGTCGAGGCCGAGCGCGCGTAGCATCGACCGCGTCGTGCACGCAGCGGCGGAGGTGACGGGCAGTCCGAGCTTGTCTTCGACGACCGGGATGGCTTCGCGCGACGGCATTTGCACGCAAGCCGACACTACGACGAGGTCTGCGCCTCTGGTGTTCAGACGGTCGACATCGTTGACCAGGGCCATCGGATCGCGCCGGCCAACTTCGAGATTGTCCGGTATCGCCAGCGCGATGGAATCGATGACGTCGATGCCCTGATCCTTGATATAGTCGACAACCAGATCCGTGAGCGCCGGCATGTAGGGTGTCACGATGGAAATCGAGCGGATGCCGGCGAGCTTCAGTTCGTCGACGAGCGCGCCGGCGGACGTGACGACTGGGGCCGCATGTCCTTCTTCTTTCATTCGGGCGTGAAGAGCATCCTGGCTGGTGCGGTGATATCCGAGCCCCATGCTCATGATTGCAACGAGGCAGGCATAGCCAACGACGTCCACTTCGGCATCCGCCAGTTCAGCAGCGCAGCGAAGGCTGTCACGGTCCATCGCGGCCAGTTCTTCTTTTATGACTTTTTTCATCCGCATACGGCTTGAATGGAATGTGAATTGCTCGCCCGGGAGGGTGCGTTCGCGCCCGCGCAGGATGGCCGGAATTTCCGTTTCCATCGTAGTGTTCGAGCTCGGTACGATTTGACCTATTCTCATGACTGTTTCCGATTTTCTGTTGAGAGGCATGGGGCCGCTTCAGGCTGGACCCGACTTGCTCAGGATGTGAACGAGGCAGACCGACCCGATACCGACCATGTGGGCGAGACCGAGCCGCGCGTCCGGGTGCTGACGTTCACCGGCTTCGCCGCGCAGCTGGCGGGTGATTTCGCAGACCTGTCCGACGCCGGTCGGGCCGATGGGGTGCCCCATTGCCAGGAGCCCGCCCGAGGGATTGACGGCGACACGGCCGCCGATGTCGAAGTCGCCGCCTTCCAGCTGTTCGGCTGCCTTCCCCGGCGGGCAGATGCCAAGCGCCTCGACATAAAGAAGTTCCTCGATCGAAAAGCCGTCATGGAATTCGACAATGTCGAGATCGTTCGGTGCAATGCCCGCTTCCTCGCAGCTCATGGCGAGGGTTTCGCGGGTAAGTTCGGTGTCTGGATCGGCGCCCGGTCCGTAGACCATTTCGGACCGTGAGGTGGACGACAGGACGTGGATACAGCGCGCCGGATCAATGCCGAGGCGCTTGATGGCTTCTTCCGAAGCGATAATGACGGCCGCGGCGCCTTCGCCAATCGGGCAGCACTGAAGCTTGGTCAGCGTGCCCGAGATCGGTGAGCCCGCCATAACGTCTTCCATGGTGAAGCCTTGCTGGCGATGAGCGTATGGGTTCTTCGACGCGTTCCGGTAATTCTTTACGGCGACGGCAGCGACCTGTTCGGCGGTGGTGCCGTAAGTGGTCATATATTCGTGGGCGAGTAGCGAAAAGTGCGTGAACGGAGAGACATACTCGTTGACGAGGTCCGGGACGCCAGCCTTTTCATGCGCCAACCTGACACGACCGGGCTTGTCCAGACCTACCGCCAGCGAGACATCACACGCACCGCTCGCGACTTCCAGCACAGACTGTCGAACAGCCGTCGACCCCGATGCAGACGCGTTCTCGACCTGGGCAATCGGCAGTCCGGACGCGCCGAGATGACGCAGCATGGCGCGGCTCGGCGCCATGCCGAGGAAAGTTGTGCCAGTATATACAGACTCGACCTCAGAGAAGGGCAGGTCAGCATCGGCGAGGGCTTCGCGAATGGCGGTCAGCCCGAGTTCCACATAGGTCTTGTCGCTGATCGACTGGTAACGATGCAGCCCGATTCCGATCACATAGACCGGGCGGAATTCATTCAGCGGTTTGCGCATCAATCTGCCCCTGAACGCTGAAATCGCAATTGCGGGGATGCGTCACCGGCTGCCGTTTCACTGCTGACCAGCACCGCTTCAACGGCGTCGTTCACATTTAGCTCGGCATCTGTTGGCGTCTTCATCAAAGCGCGAATGACGGGACCGTCCTCGAGCGCAATTGAAGCGACCGTATAAGGCACGGCGATGTCGCGCTGATTGGCGTGATGAGTCGTGACGAATGCGAGCAGGCGGCCTTTGCCGTCCAGGAGCTGCTCTTCGATCTGCTCACCAGACGCGCCGCAAATTTCACATCCATACGGGTTGGGTGGAAACGCCACCCTGCCGCAGGCGCAGCAGTGCTGACCTTTCAGGCGCGGCGCCTCTTCCTGTTGATCAATCAGCTTCTCCACACGCTTCTCCCCTCGAAAATCAATTATGTGTTGACGTGAATAATATGATGCCCTTAAATTACACAGTCAAGGAATTAAAGGGATGGAAAAGGTGAAAGACACCAAACCAATTCAGGTGCGATATGAGGGTGAAGTCGCCACCATCTTGCTGGACCGGCCAGAGCGGGCAAACACGATCACGCTCCAGCTCACAGTTGACTTCAATGATGCGCTCGATGCGCTTGATAGCGACCCGAATATTGCCTGCATTCTGATTACGGGCGCTGGCGACAAACACTTTTGCGGTGGCGCCGATCTTCGCGAGATTCAGGACATGATGACCCCGGAAGGCGTCATGGGCGATCCGCGGCGCGACTTCATCCGCCATATAGAAGAAGTGTCAAAACCGGTGATCGGCGTCATTAATGGCGCGGCCATGGGAGGCGGATGCGAGATCGCGCTCGCTTGTGATTTCCGGATCATGTCCGAGGACGCCCAGATTGGTCTTCCAGAGATTCGTTTTGGCGCCCTGCCAGGGGCGGGGGGCACGCAAAGGCTGCCGCGTATCGTTGGCCTCGCCAAGGCCAAGGAGCTGATCCTTCTTGGTAATCCGCTGTCTGCCGCGGACGCGTTGAGCGCCGGGCTCGTAACGGCTGTTGCGCCTCGTGACGCGTTGCAGTCGGCCGCGGTCAATCTGGCAAGCCAGCTGGTCGGCAAGGCACCCTATGCGCTGGCGGCCGGCAAGCGGCTTCTCAATGGTGCACTGGATGTGCCGCTTGATGAGGGCCTTGCCCTGGAGCGCAGGACTATTCGCGATATGGCGACGGAGCAGGAGCGGGAGGAGTTCCGCGCGCGCTCGGCTGCCAAGAGTAAAGTTTATGCCGGGATCTTCTCGTCCCAGAAGGCACAATAGAGTTAAGCGAGGGTAGTGTGGACCAACAGATATTGAGCTTGCAGGGGCGTGTGTGCCTCGTGACCGGGGCGGGGCAGGGCATCGGCCGACAGGTCGCGCTACACTTTGCCAGCAGCGGTGCCGATGCGGTCGTCGTGAATGATTTTCATCAGGACCGCGCGGATGATGTCGCTGAAGAAATCAAGGCGATGGGCGGCCAAGCGATGGCGATCGCAGCGGACGTCACTGACCGCGCTTCGGTTGACGAGATGGTCAGCAAGGCCAGCAGGGAGCTCGGCACGATCGGCGTTCTCGTCAACAATGCCGGCAATATGGGGGCCAAGCCCGATGAAGTGGAAATGGCACCCTTCTGGACGGCGTCGACAGAGACCTGGGACGCGTTTCTGGCGGTGAACCTGTACGGGGTATTGAACTGCACAAGCGCGGTCATTCCCGGAATGATCGAGGACAAATCGGGGCGACTGGTCACGATCGTGTCGGATGCCGGGCGCGTCGGTGAGTCCGGCCTTGAGATCTACTCGGCAGCGAAAGCTGGCGCGGCAGGCTTCATGCGAGGCGTGGCGCGGTCGATGGGGCGCTACGGCATCACTGCAAACAGCGTTGCGATTGCCACCACAAGGACGCCCGGCGTTGCTGACGTAACGGAAGATGCGGAACGCGCTAAACGAATGTTGAGCCAGTACACAATCCGCCGGTTCGGAGAGCCTGAAGACGTCGCCAACATGGCGTTGTTTCTGGCGTCGGACGCGGCGAGCTGGATCACAGGACAGACTTACCCGGTGAATGGCGGATTCTCATTCAACTTGTAACGCAACAGCTCCGCAAGAGAGCAGATTCGGAGGAACAGGATGGAAAAGGCAGACTTCTACAGGAACGCACGCACCGATTGCACGGGGCCCTGTCAGGGACTGGTGGTTATCGAAATCACGACATCCTGGGCGGGCCCAATGGCGGGGTGTCTTCTGGCTGACTTCGGCGCGGAGGTGATCAAGGTCGAGCACCCGGCCGGCGAAGTCATGCGCCGTCAGCCGCTCGGCATACCGGGCTCGGATCTGATGATCATGCATGAGACGGTGAACCGGAATAAGCGGAACGTCTCGATGGACTTGCGCAAGACGGAAGGCCGAGCCAGCTTTCTGAAGCTGTGCGAACGCGCTGATGTCGTGATTGAAAATTTCCGCCCGGGAACGCTCGCATCCTGGGGCGTCGGCTATGACGACGTTGCGGCCGTGAAGCCCGATATCGTCTACGTGTCGATCAGCGGCTTCGGTCAGTTCGGGACGCTTTCTGACCGTGCCTGCTATGATCCGGTTGCGCAGAATTATTGTGGCTGGACATCAATCGCAGGCGAGCCCGACCAGCCGCCGATGAAGGCGCCGACATTCCTCGGTGACGATCTTGCGGGTATGCACGCTGCGCTCGGCACGCTCGCTGCTTTGCGGCACCGTGACCGCACGGGCGAAGGCCAACATGTCGATGTCGCGCTGATCGATAGTCTGCTCTATGCGAGTAACGGGCATCTCACGGCCGGCGCCTACGGAATAGATATTCCGAAGACCGGCAACCAGTTCCCAAAGGCGATGCCAGCGAACGTCTTTCCGTGCAAGGACGGATCGGCCTATATCGCCACGCTGCTGGATTCCCACTGGGATGCGATGGCCAAGCTTATGGGCCGGGCGGATTTGACCGGCCTGAGACTGCCTGAGCGGCTGGAGCGGCGGGAAGAACTCAACGCGCTTCTGGCGGACTGGTGCCGTGCGCGTCCAGTCGAAGAGGTTGTCGATGCCTTTGCCGCGAAGGGGCTCGCAGCGACACGCGTCAATACGTATACGGACGTTGCGTCGGAAGAGCACACCGCTTCGCGCGACATGTTGCAGACGGTGCGGCTGGTCGATGGCGTTGAAGCGCCCCTGACTGGGCCATCCGTGAAGTTTTCGAGAACACCAACAAGCATCAGAAATCCTGCGCCGTCAGTTGGTCCGGACAATGAGGACTTATTGGGGGCGCTCGGTTCCTCCAATGAACAAGTCCAAAAAGCCGAGAA
>NZ_JBARZC010000276.1:0-3614 GCF_049649345.1 Henriciella sp.
GCTGAAACGAGGCGGGGCGACGGGCTCTGAAGTCGCGGTCGCTGTGCTGATCACAGTGGTCTTCGCTGGTGTAGTCCTGGTTCACCATTACGTGTTCGGCAACTATGCCACGCGCTGGCCGAAATGGGAGCTCGCCATCATCGGGCTGGACATCGCGGTGGGCCTGTTCTCGATGATCTGGGCGTCGAGGCGCGCGCGGCGTAAGCCGCTTCCAGCTGCAGTCTTGGCGGCCGCGCAGCTTCATCCGATCTTCGTGGTCATTTTCTTCGGCGACAGCTTCATTGCAGGTTATTCCTGGTATCTGGCGCTGATCGGAGCAGCGGCTCTCGTCGATGCCGTCCGTGGTCCGTGGGCCAGCCGGGGCGTAGCAGGGGCGCTGCTCGGCGTATTCGTCCTGGTCAACGTCCTGTGGGTCCCGGTTTCGCCGGGCTTTGAATGGCTGATGCCATATCTGCTCGTGAAAGTCGTTTTGATGGATTTCGTTCGCGGCGGCTCTGTGCGCCGTGCCCTATAGCTTGACGCTGTGCGGCGTATGCCAGCCTTTGGGCGATGTGGTGAATATCTCGGCGCCGTCATTTGTCACGCCGACAGAATGTTCGAACTGCGCCGACAGCTGTCTGTCACGCGTCACGGCAGTCCATCCATCAGGCAGGATGGCGGCGTCTTTACGGCCGATGTTCAGCATCGGCTCAATCGTGAAAAACATGCCGGGCTTGAGCTCAGGGCCAGTGCCAGCACGGGCTGAATGCACGACGTTCGGTTCGTCATGGAAGAGCTGACCAAGGCCATGGCCGCAGAAGTCTTCGACCACGGAAAGGCGGTTCTTCGCAGCCACCGCTGAAATCGCGGCACCGATATCTCCGAAGCGATTGCCGGGCTTTACGGCGGAAATTCCGGCCATCAGTGCATCATAGGTGACATCCATCAGCCGTTCGGCCTTCCGCTTCGGTGTGCCAGCCGCGTACATCCGCGAATGGTCGCCATGCCATCCATCGATAATCACGGTCACATCGATATTGGCGATGTCTCCGTCTTTAAGAGGCCGGTCACCTGGAATGCCGTGACAGATCACGTGGTTAAGCGAAATGCAGGAGGCGTGGCGATAGCCGCGATAGCCGATCGTCGCGGACTGCGCGCCGTGATCGTAGACAAATTCGCGGATGAGATTGTCGAGATGGGCCGTCGTGACGCCAGGCTTCACTTCCGGAACAAGCATATCTAGGCAGTCGGCGACCAGCCGGCCCGCCTTGCGCATGCCTTCAAAGCCAGCGTCATCATGGATCCGGATTTCGCCGGTCCGCATGGGCATGAGGAGGTCTGCTTCAGTCATTTTCAAGTCCGGTCTGCTTCGGTGTTCCCGCCGCAATATGGCAGCACGGGATTAAAACTTCCACTCTGGCTCGCAGGCTTCAGGTCAGGACTGTCTTGCGCGTTCTTCTTCTTCGGCCTGCTCGGCCATCGCCTCCAGTTCGTCCTGGTGCCGTTTATAGGTTTCAGGATGCTCATACTGCATCCGCGTGGCTTCTTCGCTAATGGTCCGCGCCTTGCTCGATTTCAAACGCGGGACGGCGACCGCCCAGATCAACACGCCGAGCAGGATCACCGCTCCAACACCATACAAGAATTCTAGTGGCATCACATGGGTTCCTTTCTACTTGGAAGACCAATGCGTGGCTGTATCGCGCGTTCCGGAATTAGGGGCACACCGTCGAAAATCCGTCCCGTGACACGCCAGGACCAGCAACGGGATATTGCTGCAGGCGGCCAGCCCTAGATCGAGGTCTAGGCGAGGGTTGCGTCCAGCGTGATGTCGATCGCGCCGAGTGCTTTCGACATCGGACAGCCTTCCTTGGCTTTCTTGGCAAGCTCCTGGAATTTTTGCTCCTCGATGCCGGGCACCTCGCCCACCAATGTCAGAGCCGAAGATTTCACCTCGAAGCCGCTTTCCACTTGCTCGACTGTTACCACCGATTTGGCTTCGAGGTTGTCCGCCGGTGTGTCGTTCTCTGCGAGGAAGTGCGACAGTTGCATGGCGAAACAACCCGCATGGGCGGCGGCCAGCAATTCCTCCGGATTGGTGCCTGACTTGCCGCTCTCGTCTTCGAACCGGGCCTTGAAGCTATAGCCGTGCTTTGACAGGGCGCCGCTTTGCGTGTCGAGCGTGCCTGTCCCGTCAGCGAGTGAGCCCGACCAGTTTGCGGTTGCGTGGCGTTTCATGGGGATCTCCTTGGTTTGAGGTGCAGAGAGAAGACGTAGAGCGAGCTGACGAGTTGCAAAGTCGCCAGGATTTCCCCGGCGGCGGCGCTTGCCCAATCGGGCCAGCTCATCCAGTCTTGTGAGAAACAAGATCGGGGAGGACTATTCATGAACATGGTGAAAACGATGTGGCTTGTGGCAGGTCTGATGGCAGCCGCATGCACTGGAGCGGCCATCGATCGTGCGCCTGATACGAGCGTTCAAATCGCAGAATCCTGGCCTCCGCTCGACGCTCCAGCCCACTCGTCAGCCTTCAGCGAGCAGGGCCTGCAGGCCCTATCTTCGCGTATGGAAAGCTATGTTGATGACGACCACGTGCTTGGGATCAGCTGGCTGCTCGTCAAAGATGGCGAGGTCGCGCAATCTGGAACGCACGGCTTGAGGAATGCAGAAACGGCGAGCCCCGTGACCGATGACACGATCTACCGCATCTATTCCATGACCAAGCCGATTACCGGTGTCGCGCTGATGCAACTCTACGAAGACGGAAAGTTCGACCTGGACGACCCGCTCAGCAAATACATTCCTGAATTCGCGGATCTGAAAGTGCTCGCCGGTGAAAATCCGGATGGAACACCAGTGCTTGAAGGCCTGGAGCGCGAGCCCACCATTCGCGACGCGATGCGCCACACGGCCGGATTTGCCTATGGCCTGTTCGGCGATGACTATGCAAACAGGCAATTCCGGGAGCAGCAAATTCTCCGTTCGCCCGATCTGGACACGCTGATCGACCGGATTGCCGGTGTGCCGCTTCTGTTTCAGCCGGGTGAGCGCTGGTCCTATTCCGTCAGCGTCGACATTCAGGCCTATCTGGTAGAGACACTGTCCGGGCAGACGTTCAGCGATTATTTGCAGGCAAATATGTTCGATCCTCTGAACATGGACGATACCGGCTTCTACGTGCCGGACGAAGAGTATTCCCGGATGGCTGACCTCACGGTCTATAACCGGGAGGAAGGGAAGTTGGCCGCGATGCCGACCTCCCCCGAGACGCGCGATCCCACGACAATCCCGTACCTGTTCATGAAGGACACCGTCGCTTTCCAGTCCGGCGGACACGGACTTGTCTCGACGCTCGATGACTATGCGCGTTTCTGCCAGATGATGCTGAATGACGGTGCTCTGAGCGGCGCGCGTATCATTTCGCCCGAAACAGTTGCCCTGATGACAAGCAATCAACTGCCAGACGGGGTCGGTACCGGCTTTGATGGCACACAGCGTAGTTCCGAAGAAGGCGAACCTCACAAATTCGGTCTGGACTGGGGTTTGGTCTCCGATCCCGAGGCGATGAAGAGCCCGGCGGGCGAAGGCACCTATTATTGGGGCGGGGCGGCCGGAACCTGGTTCTGGATCGATCC
>NZ_JBARZC010000277.1:0-8204 GCF_049649345.1 Henriciella sp.
GCTGGAGGATCTCTACACGCGTATTCGGATCGTGACGCTCGACCCGCAAGCGCGCGACATGGCGGGCACGGCGGCCGGCACCTATACCGAAGCCCCCGCCCAGCGAAACTATAAGGAAGAGAGCCGAGGCTGGCTCGCCCGCATGATGGGCTCGAAGGAGGTCTCGCGCGCCCTCTTGGCGGAATTCGAGATCAGCAAGCCGGATGTAACCGCGACAAAAGCGCTCTTCTCTGCCTCCTTCAGCTCCAACCGCGAACAGGGTGAAACCTGGTCGACCGATCAGAGCCTCGCCCTGTTTGCCACGCCCTGGTTCAAGGTCTCGTCGAATACCACGATCACCGCGAAGCTGCGCATGCAGCTCTCAGATGAGCGCGAGAGCAGCGGCGCGACCGCGAATGTCATGTCATCGCTGACCAATGCCGCAAGCCTGCTGGCCCCCGCCTCATCGCTGCTGACCTATTTCAGCGCGCCGTCCATGCTGGAGGCGTCGAACTTTCTCGACAATTCGGTCTCGACCCTGTTTGGCCGCTCGATCACTGAACAGACGGTCAGCTCCATGGCGATCAAGACATGGCAGCAATCGCCCATCCTCGTCGTCTATGCCGCGCTGCCGGACGCTAAGGACATCCGCAATACCGAGAACCGCGAAATGCTCGGCGGCTGGGCGGTGTATCTCGAAGCGCCGATCGTGTCGGTGTTTACCAGCGCCACCCAGTATGGCGAAGACGGCATCAGCGAGTGGCCTGACTTTTCGGGTACTGCTGGCGCCGACATCCTCGCCTTCAAGATCGGCGAAGAGCTGACGGTTTACGACTATGTGTTCTCGCGCCTAGACCTGTTCGACCGGATCTCGAGCCTGAATGACTATTCCGACCCCGATCTTGCGCGGCTCATCTGCACGCGGATCGAGCGCGGCCTCTCTGAAATTGGCTTCAATTCATCAGATGCGGCCGCTGGCGTCTGGGCGGCAGCAACGAGCGACCAGTTCAATGCGGCGGCGAGCGAGGTGCTTCTCGCGCCGGTCACTTGCGCCGCGATGCAGCGCTGGGCGCTTCTCGGCGGCGAGCCGCTCATGACAGAGACCTATTATGATGAGGAGATCGACCCGGCCGAAGACCTGGCTGATCCAGCCGGCGACTATACCGATGAGGATGCGTCAGACTATTGAGCTCTGACAGCGAAGCCTAATAGGCCGCGCTCGGCGTCTTCATTTCATTGGCATCGTCAAGCAGGACAACCGTCGGCGCATGCTGGCGGGCCTTGTCAGCCTCGATCGAGGCGAAGGCAGCGATGATCACCTTGTCGCCTTCAGAGAAGTGCCGGGCAGCAGCGCCATTCACGCCAATCGTCTTCGACCCGCGCGGGGCTTCGATCGCATAGGTCTGAATGCGGGCACCATTGGTCACGTTCCAGATATCAACTCGCTCATTCGGCAGGATACCGGAGGCGTCGAGCAGCTCCTGATCGATCGAGACCGAGCCTTCATAGTGCAGATCGCATTGCGTCACCGTGCCGGAATGAAGCTTGGCCTTGAGCATGTTCAGAAGCATGGAGGACACTCCCCTTGAAATTGGCGCGGTCGATTACCGCTAGACATATATGGGAACAAGTTTCCCTAGCGTAAAGGGCGTTGATGCACCGCAATATACCTGCCTTAAAGCACAATCAGCATTACAGGTGAAGCCTGATCCGCTGGCAGTGGGATCCTGATAGCGCAAACTGTCCTGCCGAGGCGCCCGGTCAGATGCGCCAGGGCGGAAAGCGGCGGACCTCGCCAGCCTGGTAGAGGCAAATCCGGTTGCCGGCCGGGTCACGCAGATGGGCCTCTGTCCAGAGCCAGCTCTGGGCTTGCGGCTCAGCTATGAAGTCGAGCCCCGCCGCCTTCAGACGTCTGTATTCGGTGTCGATATCATCGACTTCGAAATAGACCAGCGGATCGTCTGCGCCGGTCCAGCCTTCTACCTGATGCAGAGAAAATGTGGCCGGCTGTCCGCCATCGCTCGCCGGACATTCAAAACGCGCATAGCGCGGCGGGCTATCAACGATCTGGATCAGGCCGAGCGTCTTGTAGAAGGCGACGCTCGCTGCATAATCGGTGCATGGAACGGTGACCTGGTTCAGGCGCATCGCTCAGCCTCCGATATGCAGCACGACCTGGCGCTCATGCGGCCTGTCGCGGTGCTCGAACAGATATAGCCCCTGCCATGTGCCGAGCATCATCCGGCCATCGCTCACGGGAATGCCGATCGAGGTCTGCGTCAGCGCCGCCTTGATATGGGCCGGCATGTCGTCAGGCCCTTCTGCATCATGGATGATCCATCCCATCGACGGGTCATCGGAATGCGGCACAAGGCGCTTGAAGAAATTGTGCAGGTCGGTCTGCACATCCGGGTCAGCATTCTCCTGGATGAGAAGCGAGCACGAAGTGTGACGCACGAAGACGGTCAGCAGGCCTTCGCTGGCGCCGCTGTCGGCGACGAAACGGCTGGCCTGCCGGGTAAATTCATATAGCCCCGGGCCGGACGTGGAGATGGAGAGCGTGTTGAGCATGCGCGACCATTGATAAACCGGGTTTCGCAAGGAGTCAGCCCAGCTGCGGCAAGGCGGGCAGGTCTGGTCAGGCGGCAGCGTAGACATGGGCTTTGCTTTCTTTCTTTGAGTGTGCCGTGCATCCTGTACCTCGCTCGTGCGTTTGGCTGGCACGACGAAAAATCAGGAGACGAGTATGCGATGGAAGGGTGGCCGCACAGGCGGACGAGTAGAAGACAGGCGCGGCATGAAGACAGCCGCTGCGGGCGGGGGCGTCGGCGTTCTGGTGCTCGGGCTTCTCGGCTACTACTTTCTCGGCATCGATCCGCAGACCACTCAGCAAATCGCGAGCACCTTCGGCGGCGCAGGCTCGCAGGAGCAAGGCGAGGTTGGCACGCCGGAAGACCAGGCCGGCTATTTCGTCGACGTGATCGGCTCGAATATAAATGATGTCTGGTCCACCCAGATGCGCGATTACGCTCCGCCGACGACCGTCCTCTACACGCAGGGCACCAATACAGGCTGCGGCTATGGCCAGGCCGCCATGGGCCCCTTCTATTGCCCATCCGACCAGACCGTCTACCTCGACCTCTCCTTCTGGCAGCAGATGGAAAGCCAGCTCGGCGCGTCCGGCGCAGACTTCGCCAAGGCCTATGTCATCGCCCACGAGTTCGGCCATCATGTCCAGACCCTGACCGGCCAGTCGCAGGAAGTCCGCCAGGCTCAGCAGCGTGCCGGCAACCAGGCTGACGCCAATCGCTATGCCGTCGCGCTCGAACTGCAGGCCGATTGCTATGCAGGTGTGTGGGCCGCGAATGCATCGGCGGCCTCGGGCGGCGATGTGGCGCTGGAGGAAGGCGATATACAGGAAGGCCTGCGCACCGCCAGCGCCATCGGCGATGATGCCCTGCAGGAACGCGCCGGGCGCAACGTCAATCCGGAAAGCTTCACGCATGGCTCGTCCGAGCAGCGCCAGGAATGGCTGCTGCGCGGCTATCGCAGCGGTGACCCCGAAACCTGCGACACATTTGGCGGGATGTAAGGCGGGCCTCAGTCATACCGGTTTTTCTCGGCCGGATCGTCTGAGAGGTATTCGACGAATT
The DNA here is from genome assembly GCF_049649345.1 of Henriciella sp. Lineage (GTDB taxonomy): Bacteria > Pseudomonadota > Alphaproteobacteria > Caulobacterales > Hyphomonadaceae > Henriciella. The sequence goes on from NZ_JBARZC010000277.1 coordinate 3,633, forward strand.
CGAACTCGATCGTATTGCCGTCGATGTAATAGACATTGCGGCGATGCTCGGTCGGATTGCCCGGATTTGTAATCTCGTGGCCCGCTGCGGCCATCCGGGCTTTCAGCGCATCAAGATTCGAAACTTCAAAGGCGAGATGCGCAAGGCCTGGCCGATGCCCTTTCAGGTCGCGGGGTGCGCCCTCGCCATTATCCGAGAGCGCAATGTAGAACTCGTCGTCACCGAAATGCAGCCACGTACGCGGCTTGCCGGACCAGTCTCCCTTGCCGCTGCCCCGGACGCGCCAGTGCGGGAACGCGGTTTTAAGGAAGCTCAGTGTCGGCTCGATATCCGTGACGACGAGATTTGCATGTTCGAGGCGTACCATTGTCCCTCTCCATTTATTAAAGACCTTCCTTTATTTATTCTCACTTGTTTTTGAAAGCAATCCCTTTTAAAAAAGAAAAATGGCTGACACTTCCTCTCCTCCGGCGATGACGGCAACGCGCAACACGGTTCTCGACCTCCTCAAGCGCGGCGGCCCGCAATCAGCGAGTGCGCTCGCCGAAAGCCTTGGCGTCACGGCCATGGCAGTGCGGCTTCATCTTTATGAACTCGCCGAAGAAGGCCTGATCGAGCAGACCGCGAAACCGCAGGGCCGCGGTCGGCCGACCAAGATCTGGTCGCTGACGGAGGCAGCCGCGCGCATCTTTCCCGATGCGCATCAGGGGCTCGCGCTCGAAATGATCACATCCATCCGGGAGATGTTCGGCGAAGAGGGTCTTGCCCGCGTCATTGATAAACATAGCGAGAGCCAACTTGCCGCCTATCGCGAGCATCTCAGCGGCCTCAGCGATCTCGGTGCGCGCGTCAAACGCCTGACAGAGCTGCGCTCGGCTGAGGGCTATATGGCCGCCGCCGCACAAGACGGCGATGACTGGCTGCTGATCGAGAACCACTGCCCAATCTGCTCGGCTGCCAAGGCTTGCCAGCGCCTTTGTGCCAATGAGCTGCAAGTCTTCCAGGATGCTCTTGGCGCGGATGTGAACATTATCCGCGAGGACCATATTCTGGCAGGCGCGCGGCGCTGTGCTTACAGGATCAGCCCGTCCGTCTGACACCGGCGCAACGGGGGCACCTCCACCGCATGTTAGCCCTATCACATTTTTAACCAGTCGCGCTTACCGTTAGGGAAACAACGGGAGGATGCATCATGGATGTAACCACACCGCTCCCCTACAAGGACGAGAGCCTATGGGAGCTGATCAAGGCCTTCTTTGCTGCACTGCCGGATCCTGTCTTCATCAAGGATGCCGATTTGAAGATCGTCTATGGCAACCCCGCCATGGACGCCTTCGTTCTCCGTGTCGTCGGAGAGACCGACTATCTCGGCAAGGACGACACCGAACTCTTCTCCCCAAACCAATGGGAAGTCTTCCTGCGCGAAGACCAGAAAGTGCTCGCCGGCCAGGTCTCTCTCAATGAAGAGAAGATTGGCGCGAACATAACGGCGTTGACGAAAAAAGTGCCCGTCCGCATGCCGGATGGCACCACCGGCCTCGCCGGCATTGTCTTCGACATCACCCAGTACAAGGCCGCAGAGGAACGCGCCCGCATAACCGAAGCGGCGAGCGCCGCGAAATCGCAGTTCCTGGCCGCGATGAGCCACGAAATCCGCACACCGCTGAACGGCATTCTCGGCATGGCCCAGTCGCTCGCAAGCGATGAGCAGCTGAACAAGACCCAGCGCGACAAGATCGACACCATCCTCGATTCCGGCCGGACCCTGAACGCCCTCGTCGACGATGTCCTCGACCTCTCCAAGATCGAAGCGGGCAAGATGACCATCGACCCGGTGGGTGGCGATCTTCGTCATGTCGCACGCCGCATCATCCGCCTGTTCGAGCCGCGCGCCCGCGAGAAGGGTATCAGCCTTACCCTCGATGCCGTCGAACCGCTCACCGAAGCGCTCTGCTTCGATCCGGTCCGCGTGCGTCAATGCCTGTCCAATCTCGTCTCGAATGCCGTGAAGTTCACCGATACGGGCGGCGTAACCCTGCGCCTGGAAACCGTGGAAGCCGATGGTCAATGGCAGGTCATAGCGACGGTTTCGGATACCGGAATCGGCATGAATGATAGCGCCATGGCGAAGCTCTTTGCCGAGTTCAGCCAGGCCGATTCCTCGACCACGCGCCGCTTTGGCGGGACGGGTCTTGGCCTCGCCATCGCCCGCAAGCTTGCCCGTCTGATGGACGGCGATGTCACAGTCGAGAGCACGCCGGGCGAGGGGTCCACCTTCACCTTCTGCTTTCTGGCGCGTGCCGCGGCTGGCCCTGTCAGGCAGGCGAGCCGCGCTCGTCTCGCGCCGGCCGCAAGCCATTCTCTTACCAGTCTTCGCGTGTTGCTCGCCGACGACAATGCCATCAATCGCGATGTGGTCCGGCTCTTCCTCACCCCCTATGGCGTGACCCTTACCGAAGCCATAAATGGCCAGGAGGTTCTCGAGGCCCTTGCCCGCGAACCCTTCGACATTCTGCTGCTCGACATCCACATGCCGGTTATGGACGGTCCGGAAGTGCTGGAAAAGCTACGCGGCTCGGCCACAGATTACCACGACATTCCTGTTATCGCGCTGACGGCAGATGCCATGTCAGGCGACCGGGAGCGTTTTCTTGCGATGGGCGCCAATGGCTATGTGACGAAGCCGGTCGACCAGGCCGAACTGTTGAGCGCGATATCGCAGTTGCGGCCGGCGATCCACAATGACAATGCGGGCCTGCCCGCCCTGGACGCGCTCGAACCTGACCCGAGCGCCGCACTTTCACTGGACAGTCCGCTGGTTGCGCTGGTTCAGCAATGGCTCCAGACCGCTCGGACCGACCTTCGCGCAGCGCTGCGTTCGCTTGAGAGCGAGGATCCGGTCACTTGGGAAGACATCTACCGGCCGGTCCACGACTGTAGCGCTCAGGGGCCACAATTCGGGTTCAAGCTCGCCGGCCAGATCGCCAGCGACCTATGCGCCATCCTGCGCGGCCGGTCGCGATCGCTCGACGCGGAAACGCGGCAAGTGTCAGCGCGATATCTGCGCGCGATCATCCATTGTCTGGAAAGAAACATTACGGGCTGCGGCGGACAGGCCGGTATCGACCTGCGCCTCAAGCTCGCTGCCTGATCAGGCCTCCACGGTCTCGGCGAAAGTCACCTGGACCGACTGCTCAATAAGCTCCGCGCTGCCGAAAATCGTCATGAAGCTGATATCAGTGGCATCGCGGCCTGAGACGATGCGAACCAGACCGTCCTCCTGCGCAAGCCGCGTCGGATCGACCAGGTGCCAGGCGCCTTCGAGCCAGACCTCGACAACGGCATGAAAATCCGGCGGCTGAAGATTGGGCGCGTAGACCGACACCATGCGGGCCGGCACGCCGACCGCGCGGCAGAAGCTGATCAGGACATGCGCGTAATCACGGCAGACGCCCTCGCGCGTCATGAATGTGTCCGCCGCTGTCGTATCGCACGTGCTGGTGCCGTGCTTGTATTCGAAATGGTCGTAAATCCAGCCGGACATCATGGCGACCTGGTCGCCGCCGCGAGTACCGCCAAAAGTGCGCATGGCGAAGGTGTCCAGCTTGTCGGATTCGCAATAACGGCTTGGAAAAAGAAATTCGATCACATCGGCCGGCAGCTCGCGGCGCGGCGGCACCTGAAGACCCTGCAAGGACATCGCCGGGCGGACCACATCCACAATCGCCTGATAGACCATGCGGATTTCGCCTTCCGCATGCATCCAGCGCCGCCGCCCCAGCTTGTTCCAACCCTCGACTTGCGAGAGCGTCGCCTGACCGGACACATCCAGCTTCTCCGACACAATGGTCTGGTCGGGCAGAGGAAGCGCCTCAATGGCTAGAAGGACATCCACCGGTTCGGGGAATTCATAACTCAGCGAAGCGTCGATTTTTACGCGCATGGCAGGCTCTTTCAGGTCAAGGAAAACGCGCCGCGGGACGCGCCTGGTTACGGTAAATATAACGCCTCCAGTCATGCGCCGGTTGCACGCGCCTGATGCAGAACTGCAACGAGGTCTTCGGCACCCGCAGGCCGGCTACTTGATGCGCTCGATCAGCGCCTGCGCCGCCAGAGGATCGCGCGCCTTTTCACCCGCGATGAAGAAGGCGAACACCTCGCGCTTCCTGGCCCAGTCCTTCACGGTCCCGGCCCACTCATCGAGCGCCTTCGGCGCGTAGCCCAGCTTGTAGGTGTCCCGGCTCTGCTGCAGTCGCACATAGGCAAAGCCCGCCGTCTCGACATCCGGCATCGGCCAGTCCTCAGCGTCGGAATAGACAAGCGCGCAATCATGCTTTTTCAGAAGATCGGTGAATTCCTCGGTCTTGAACGTGTCATTGCGCACCTCGATGGCGTGGCGAAGGCGAAGCCAGTCATGGCTCTCCGGCAACCGCTCAAGGAATGCGGAAAAATAGTCCGCATCGAATTTGCGGCCCTTCGGAAACTGCCAGTTTATCGCGCCGAGCCGGTCGCCGAGCTTCGTCACCCCGCCGCTGACAAACCAGTCGATCGCCTCTTTCATCTCGTCGGGGG
>NZ_JBARZC010000278.1:0-6607 GCF_049649345.1 Henriciella sp.
GTTGAAAGCATTGTAATAGACGCGGGGTGCTGCCTCGCCGAGTGTGAAATTGACCATCTCCACATTGGGATAGGAATAAAGCCGTTCGGTTGCCCGTTCAGCAGCGCGCCGGGCTTCAAAGATTGTCGCGGTGGGCGGCAGGCTGATCTCGACCTGAAACTGGTCGCGCTCGGTCTGCGGGAAGAACTGAACCGGAAGCGTGCCGCCAAGCATGAACCCGGCAAGGGCCGGCACGACACCAATCAGGATGCCCAGCGGTGGAAACCGGAGGACCGATCCGATTGTCCAGCGATATCCGTCGGTGATGACATCCAGCGAAATCCCGTCGCGCAACCAGTTCTTCGTCTCGCCCGGCTTGCGTTTGCGGTCGAGGCGGCCGGCCATGAAAGGGATGATCGTGATCGCCACGAGGAAGGACATGACCACCGAGAAGATCACCGAAATGCCGATCATGCCGATGAATTCACCGGCTGACCCAGGCATCAGTGCGATCGGCGCGAACGCCAGCGCCGTTGTCAGCGTCGAGGCAAAGAGCGGCCCGAACAGCTTTTTCAGGGCGATATCGATGGCGTCGACGATTGAATGCCCGCGCCCGCGCTCCTGATCGTATTCGTCATAGACGACAATCGCATTGTCGATCAGCAGGCCGAGCGAGATCACCAGCCCCGTCACCGACATCTGGTGAAGCGGATAATTGAAAATATTGAAGAGGATGAGCACCAGCGCCACGGTCAGTGGCAGGGCCGCGCCGACCACGATTGCAGCGCGCCAGCCCATGACGAGAAACAGGACAAGGAAAACGATCAGGGCAGAGAAAACGAGGTTCTTGGCCAGTCCGTTCAGGCGCGCCTCGGTATACTCGCTCTGGTCGAACAGGATTCGCACATCGATTTCATCAGGCGAATTCCGCTCGAATTCGGCGACCAGATCGCGGGCGGTCGCGGCCCATTTGTCGACCCGTTGATTGGGCTCGATATAGGCCGACACCATCACAGAGCGCTTATTGTCGGTGAAATTCATCACCGTGGCCGGATCCTCAATCCCTTTCTGGACGTCCGCAATATCGCCGACGCGGATGGCCGTACCATCGCCGCCCTGAACCAGGGGGACCGCGCGGATCCGCGCTATGCTGTCAAAGGCGCCACCAATTTCCAGGCCGACATTGGACTGATTGCCGCGAACCTGTCCGGCGGGCGCCTTGGCGTCGGCCGTGGAAATGATCTGCGCGGCCTGCGACATCGAAAGGCCTGCGGACGCCAGCGCTTCCGGATCGATGACGATGCGGACTTCCTCTTCCGGAAGCCCGAAAACCTGCGTCTCTTCTGTTCCGCTCAAGTTCTGGAACCGGTCGGCGAGGTTGCGGGCATATCGGCCCATCACCGCAAGCTCGGGCTCGCCGGAGCCCTCCCAGACCAGCCCCACCAGGATGGTCGATGCGCCGACATAAAGCCGCCGGACTTCCGGTGTGCTGGTTCCGGCAGGCAGGTCTGTGCGCGCGCCGTCGACCTTGGAGCGGATCAGCGTCCAGGCGTCGTCCACTTCGGCTTCCGACAGGTTTTCCTGAATGGAGATTTGTATCTGAGAGACATTCGCGCGCGAGACGGAATTCACCTCGTCGACCTCGGGCAATTCGCGCACCGCCATCTCGATCGGATCGGTCACGGTTGCCTCGATACGCTCGGCGTCGGCGCCGGGCAGCGTTGTGAGCACATAGCCGAACCGGCCAACCAGCGTCGGGTCTTCCTGTCGCCCAAGCGTCAGGATCGATCCGATCGCGCCGGCCAGCGCAATCATGATGACAAGGATGGAAAGCCTTGGAAGCCGGTAGAAGAGCGTCCGCATCAGCCGCTAGCCTTCATTCTGCCGGGTCGCTGTCGGATCGAGCTTCGGCAGGACGAGCTGTCCGGGCGTAATGCGCTGCAGGCCATCAATGATGATCCTGTCTCCGTCAGAAACCGCGCCGCGCACATAGGCCCGCTCACCCTCGCTCTGGATGATTTCGACAAGGCCCGGGCGCGCGCGCCATGTTCCATCTTCCAGCTTGGCGATATAGAGTGACCATAGCCCTCTCTGGCCTTCCGACAGCGCACTAACAGGCACCCAGAGCCCCGGCTCTGAGACATCGCGCTGCATCTGAAGGCGCACAACAGCGCCGACCGAAACAGCCTCCGGCACCTCGATATCGAAAACACTTGTCACCGTGCGCTGGCCGGAATCGATAACCCCCGTCACGGAGCGGAGCTTTACCGATACAGGCCCCCTGTCGCCAACCAGAGTATAGGTGTCGCCCTCGACGAGTTCGGCAGCCAGCGAGGCGGGAAGCCCGATCCGCGCTTCGAGCGCTTCGGTTTCAACCAGCTGGAACACCGGCATGCCGGGCGATGCAATGGCGCCTTCATCGAAATTGCGCTGCGTGATCACACCGGCAAAAGGCGCCGTGATACGCGCCAGATCGATCTGGACCCGGAGCGCCTCAGCCTGCGCCTTGGCAGCATCAATCCTGGCCTGGGCTGTGACGGCCCGAGCCACGGCTTCGTCCACACGCTGCTGAGCGACATGGCCTTTCCCTAGCAACGTATTCTGGCGCTCGACCGTTGTCATGGCGAGCGCATGGTTGGCCACCGCTTCAGCGATTTGCGCCTCCGCCGATGTCACTTGCGAGCGAAGGGCGCGCGTATCGAGCATGGCAAGCGAAGCGCCTCGGCTGACCCGGTCGCCGACATCCGCATTGATGCTCGAGATCCGGCCGCCGCTGGAAAAGCCAAGCTCGCTTGTCCGCTTGGCCGAAACGATGCCGGTGAATTTCTCGTCGAGGCTCAGCGAGCTTTGAAGATCAGCGGTCATCACGTCGACGGCTAGGGGCGTCGGGGTTTCGCTGATGATGAGCGGGCCTTCGCTGGAGCGTTGGGACAGCACGAACGCCGCAAGCCCCGCCGCCGCAATCAATATGACCAGGAGGAAGAGGAGGCCTTTCAAAAAGCTCGGCCGCGGCTCGCGGTGTTCGGGGGCTTCGGAGTCGGAAACAGTCATGACCTACCCCTTTCCATTCTTGGGAGAGCCACCAGGCGTGACTTCGAGGCTACGGATAATGCGGTCGGCGTAGAGGTCGATAAAATCGTCCTGGCTCATTGCGCTGGGCATCAGGGACATGGATGGAAAATCCCGGAAGTGCGCGATCATCATTGCGAGGCCATGCATCGCAGCCCAGACATATTTTGCGGTTTCAGCAGGGTCCGTCTCGGCGACGAAGTGTCCCGTCTCGATACCCTCCTCCACCATGCCCGCCAGAATGATGAAAGCGCGTGCGCGATTGGTCGTCCCGAACTCAGCTGGGTCAGGCGGTGTCGGATGCTGCGGCGCTTCGCTGGTAAAAGCGGCAATGTAGTGATGCGGTTTTTCGAGCGCGGTGCGGACATAGCCGGTTACGCAGCTTCTCGCGCGTTTCGCAAAGGTGGCCTCTTCCTCATAGAGCTGGTTCACGCAGGTCAGGATGCGGCCGAAAAAGGCCTCCTTGAGCTCATTGATCAGCTCATCCTTCGACTCGAAATACTTGTAGATCGCCGCAGGGGAGTAATCGATGTCATCGGCGATACGCCGGATGGACAGGCCTGCTTCGCCTTCACTGACAAAGACACGCTCGGCGGCTTCGAGAATGGAATCGCGAACTTTTAGCCGGCGCCGTTCTGCCGGAGTGATCAGACTGTCAGCCATGGCGCCTTTCGTCCTTTGGACTTCGAACACTGGTATAGCGGTTTTCGGGCCACAAGAAAAGAGTGTTCAATTTGTGAACGGTGTTCACTCTCCCCTGAGCTTCGGGCGTTCAGGTCCGAACGTCCATAATTCCCTGAACCGCTTCTAAAAATTCCGGATATGCGCCTTATGTTGCGGCCATGACCGATATATTTGCCGCCGCACCCCCCGTTGGAACACCAATGCTAGCGACCCGCCCGTCCGAGGATGTGCGCCGCTTTCTGTCGCTGCGCCGATCTGCCAACAAGGCAATGCTTGGCGCGCCAGGGCCCACGCCGCACCAGCTAGACCAGATCCTTGCGGCAGCGACCCGTATTCCCGATCACAGACGATTGTCGCCCTGGCGGTTTATTGTGTTCGAGGGGGACGCCAGAGCCGCGTTTGGCGATGCTGCGGCAAAGGTACACGCAGACGAAGCCGAAGGCGTCGATGAAAGCGCCCTTCAGTCAACGCGCCAGCTTATGCTGCGCGCGCCGACCATTATCGCCGTCGTCTCCAGCCCGAAGAATGATGGAAAGACACCCGTCTGGGAGCAGGAGCTCTCCGTCGGCGCGCTTGGCTACAATCTCTTGCTTGCGGCGAATGCAGCAGGATGGGGCGGCGTCTGGCTAACCGAATGGGTCGCATTCTCTGACGGCATCAACACACTCCTCGGCCTTGCAGAGACAGAGCGGCTTGCCGGTTTTATCTACCTTGGCACACCCACGGCCAATCCGCAGGAACGCGCGCGTCCGGCCCCCTCTGAGCTGATACAGCGCTGGTCCGGCCATTAACCGGCGGGCGAATACCGCCCGCCCGTTCTCAATCTTCGTCAATCGGGACCCCACCCGCTTATGCTCGCTTTCCTCAGACAGAATGCCCGCTGGATTGCAGGCGGCTTTCTGCTCACTTTCTTTTCGTCCTTCGGGCAGACCTTCTTCATCGGCCTGTCCGGCGAAGAGCTGCGCGCGAAATTTGATCTGACGGATGGCGAATTCGGTCTGACCTATATGGTGGCAACGCTCGGAAGCGCGGCGACATTGCCCTTCCTCGGGCGAACGCTGGACCACATGCCAGGACGCAAGGTGGCCTTGTTCGTGATCCCGCTGCTCGCCCTCGCCTGTCTTCTGATCAGCTATGCACCGACTGTCACCGTCATGGTGTTCGCCCTCTATATGCTGCGCCTCTTCGGACAGGGCATGATGACCCACACCTCTCTGACGGAAATCGGGCGCTGGTTCGCAGCGGGCCGCGGGCGCGCGACATCTCTAGTGGTTCCGGGGCACCAGACTGGTGAAGCACTCCTGCCTGTCACATTCACCTTGCTCGCTGCAGCCCTCGGCTGGCAAGCCGCCTGGATTGGCGGCGCGATCCTGCTGGTCGTGTTTGCCCTGCCTGCCATCCAACTTCTCTGGCGCGTCGAGCGCACGCCCCAGTCAACATCTCCGAATGATCCGCCGGCGCGCACGGCGCGAGACTGGACGCTGAAGGAAACGCTGCGCGATCCAAACTTCTATCTGTTGCTGCTGGGCGTCCTCGCGCCGCCTTTCATCGGCACGACCGTCTTCTTTCATCAGGATTATATGATCGAACTTCGCGGCTACAGCCCCTACGCCTTTGCGGGCGCTTTTCCGCTCATGGCGATGACGACGGTAAGTTTTTCGCTCGTCTGCGGCGGTCTTATCGACCGGTACGGGGCAAGCCGGCTCCTGCCCTTCTTTCTGCTGCCCATGGCGGTGGCGAGCGCGACAGCCGGTCTGCTGACGCCGGTCTGGGGTATCTACGCCTTCATGATCCTGATGGGCGTGAGCTATGGGTTTACGTCTACCCTGCTCGGTGCGCTCTGGCCGGAAGTATACGGCGTCAAGCATCTCGGCTCGATCCGGTCCGTCATCGTGGCGGCCATGGTGTTCTCGACAGCGCTCGGCCCAGGCCTTACCGGCGCACTGATCGACGCAGGGATCGCCCTTCCGACGCAGCTCGTCTGGTTGTCCGGCTGGTGTCTCGCCTCCTGCGCCATGTTCGGATTTATTTCGCCGAAACTCGCCGCCAGAAGCGCCTAGGCAAGACCGAACAGGGCTTCGCCCTCTGACAGAAAGCTGTCACCGCCGCGCGTTATACCGGAGACACGGCCCGGCGCTTCGGCGAGCGATGTTTCCGCGAAAAAGCCGCTGAGTGCTGTCAGCCGACCGCGAAGCGCGCTGCTTTCGGTGCGGGCTGCAAGCGCGCCTTGCGTCAGAAAGTGGCCGCCAATGACGTCGCCAGCAAGCTTCAGATAGGCCGTGGCCCCTGCAAGACCTTTCTCTTTCTCGCCCTTCATCGCCTCGAGCATCCAGGCGGTCGCCTCGTCGAGCGCGTCGGCTGCGGACGATAGCCGATCGGCGATCTGCACAAGCTGCGGATCATTTGTCTCACGCGCCGACCGGGCCGTTTCACGAACCTCGACAATCATGTCCGCCATGGCCTTGCCACCCGACATGGCCAACTTGCGCCCAACCAGGTCGATCGCCTGGATGCCGTTCGTGCCTTCATAAATCGGCGCGATGCGGGCATCCCGGTAAAGCTGCGCGGCCAGTGTCTCGTTCATGAAACCCATGCCGCCATGGATCTGCACGCCGAGGCTTGCCACCTCGACGCCCATATCGGTAGCCCAGGCTTTCGCGATGGGTGTGAGCAATTCCTCGCGCAGCTGCGCCGCTTCGGATTTGTCTGCATCCTCGCTTGTCTCTGCAAGGTCAGCGGCGACGCCGCAGGCATAGCAGATCGCTCGCGCCGCCATGACATTGGCCCGCATCGTGGTGAGCGTGCGGCGCACATCGGCATGATGGAGGAGCGGCGCCGGGCCATCCACTCCATCGGCTTTACCCTGCTTTCGCTC
>NZ_JBARZC010000279.1:0-1610 GCF_049649345.1 Henriciella sp.
GGCCGCCGATGTTGCGATAGACGATATAGGGGACCCAGCGCCTGAAAACCTGCGCGAATATCAGCGCCGCACCGGCCGGTGAAAGCACTAGAAAAACGGCCCCGAAGCCATACTTGAAAAGTTGAAGCGGCAGATAGAGGACGACCCGGCTTGCCTTGTCGATGTGATTGTAGGCTCGGTAAGTCAGACGCAGCCCAACAAGGACCGTCATCCATAGCAACAAAGGGATCAGCCCCGCGGCTAGGACTGTTGCCTCGGCCGCGCGCGGAATGAGTTCGCCCGTCACGAAGACCCAGATCGCCGCGACGCCCAGAACGAGGGCCACGACCCAAGACACAGGCTCGGAGAAATGGTCGCGGAATTCGCTAAACCGCTTTGGTATTTTTCCGTCCGGCTCAATCGTAGCCGCAACAAGGTCATTCTCAAAATAGCCGGCTTCATAAATCGCCCACAGCGAGAAATGCAGCAATAGCAGACCGACAAAGGCAGCCAATGGTGACCCGGAGACCGGCACAAAGGCAACAGCCAGTATCAGGAAGTCGTCAGCCAGATTATCGACAAAGAACGGGCGTCCTCTTGCCGTGTTACGCTTGCAGTTCGCCGCATAGGTGAAAGGGATATACATATCTGGTGTAGCTCCAAACTGGTTGCCTATTGCGCGACAGTTGAGCAGTTCACCCCGAGCGTTTTACCGGCCGGAGCAGGAGAGAACTGCGAAGATGGTCTTCCACAAAACAATCAGATCAGCCTTCAAGGACAGGTCCGCCCAGTATTCGGTGTCGAAACGGCCCCGAACAGCAAAGGAAGAATCGTTCCGGTCTGAAACCTGCCAAGTGCCGGTGATACCTGGCCGCATCAACGAATAGTGGCTTCCGGGGTAAAGCGAGACCTGACTTGGCAACATCGGACGCGGACCCACCAGGCTCATGTCGCCGACTGCGACATTCCACAATTGCGGCAATTCATCGAGTGAGCTGGCTCTCAGGAACCGGCCCAGCGGTGTGATACGCGGATCGTCCCGCAGCTTTTGATACTTGTGCCATTCTTCGGCGGCTTGGGGGTTCTCAGCCAAATATTTGGAGAGCTCGGTTTCCGCATCGGGCACCATCGTCCGAAACTTCCACACGCGAAACAGCGTCCCGCCTTTGCCGACCCTGTCTTGATGAAACAGGGCAGTGTGACCGTCTGACCGGACCAGCAGTCCGATAATCAGCACCACAGGCAGGACGACCGGCAGGGCGATCAAAAGTAGAAACAGATCCAGCACCCGCTTACCAAAACGTTCATATAGGCGGGTAGTGATTGTCGTTATCGGCGACCGTCGCTTTCGCGGTGAGGTGCCGTCGATCATGAAATTATCGCCGTCGTCAAATTTCGCCGTAGACTTCACAAAGCTACCCTCCAACTCACTGATGAGATCGGTCAATCAATGTACTTTTTGCGAACTGACCAAGGAATCGGCCACTACGGCCCCAAACAGCAACATCCGATTGGCAGCACGGATGCCCTTGAGCAGTTCCCCTCGAAATAATATGGCCATATTGTGATCACCGTGTGACGCGGATCAAGGAAAAAACCCCCCGGCAAGTTGGCCTGGTCATGTGGATAAA
>NZ_JBARZC010000280.1:0-1687 GCF_049649345.1 Henriciella sp.
GGCGATTGGTCCCGGCTGCGCGCGGGTCGAGCGGCGAGCCAGGCACGGCCATGACTTCGCGGCCCTGTTCACCTGCCATTCTGGCTGAAATGAGCGAGCCGGAGCGTTCGGCAGCCTCGACAATCACCGTGCCGGCGGCAAGGCCTGTAATGATCCGGTTGCGGCGCGGGAAATCTTTCGCCGTGGCCCGGTGACCAAGCCGCCTTTCGGACACGATCATCCCATGCTCGCAGATCGTCTGATAGAGTTCGCCATGCTGGGGCGGATAGACATGATCGATGCCGCCGGCCAGTACGGCGATCGTGCCGGTTTCAAAGCTCGCTGCGTGGACCTCGCCGTCAATGCCACGCGCAAGACCGGAAATGGTCACCAGCCCCGCTGCACCCAGCGCCGAGGCCATCGTCCGCGCCATTTTCCGGCCTGCAGCCGAAGCGTCACGCGCACCGACAATGGCAATGGCCGGGCGTTCGAAGAGGGACGCGTCGCCCAGGACGGAGAGGACAGGCGGCGGCGGATCGAGTGGCAGGAGGGCAGGGGAATAGCTGGCTTCGCAGCTGCAGATGATGTCACCGCCGATCGCGCGCGTCGCCTCGAGTTCGGCCTTTGCGGCTTCGGTGTCGGTTTCGAGTTTCGGGACGGCGCGGGTGGCTTCTGCCGGGTCTCCATACCGCGCGATGAGCTGGGCGAAGGTGACGGGGCCGATTTTCGCAGCTCTGGCAAGCGCGATCCAGGCGGCGCGGGCCTCATCCGACATATTTGCCGTCATGGCGTCTCGTCTGCCTTTTTCTTCTGTCCGAATTTCGGCTCGGTGCCTTTCAGCAGGCGCGAGAGGTTGGACCGGTGTGTCCAGAAAACGAGGACGCTCAGGGCGGTGAGCACACCGACGGCAAATTCGGTTTCACCAAGCAGAAGGGCGCCCAGGGGAACGAGCGCGGCCGCTGTCAGCGCGGCGAGCGAGGAAATCCTGAACAGCAGAAACATGGCAAACCAGACGGGCGCACCGATCATCAGGCCCTTCAGGGACGCAAACACCAGGAGGCCGGCATAGGTCGCAACGCCCTTGCCGCCCTTGAAGCCCAGCCAGACCGGATAGCAATGGCCGAGAAAGGCGGCGAGGCCCGCGATGAGGCCTACATTCCGGCTTTCGAAGAGGAGACTAAATAAGAGGACGGCCAGGCCGGCCTTGAAGCTGTCGAGTAGCAGGGTAGCGAGCGCCAGATCCTTCCGGCCTGTGCGGAGCACGTTCGTCGCGCCTATGTTGCCCGAGCCGACCTTGCGGATGTCACCGAGGCCGGCGGCACGCGTGATGATCAGACCGAACGGGATCGAGCCGAGCAGATAGCCGCCGATGGCGGCTAGAAGGAAAGGGAGCAATGTCATGTCTTCACCCATGGCCCATCTGCATAGAGCTTATCAATAGCCTGTTTTGCGCGCACCTGCCGAAGCGATGGGTGGGCGTGCAGACAGTTCGGGCCCGGTCTGCCTCGACAATTTGCCCGGTTCGTACTATTGTACGGACATTATGGGGGAAGCTGCCGACAGGCTGGGTGCGCGAGAGCGCCTTTTAAGAGCTGCCATATCCCTGATCGGGGAATATGGGCCTGAGCGCATGACGCATAGACTGGTCGCGAAAAGTGCCGGCCTGTCTCCGGGCACGGCGACCTATCATTTCAGCTCTCTGCGCGAT
>NZ_JBARZC010000281.1:0-2337 GCF_049649345.1 Henriciella sp.
GTCCGCGGACCGCTGGTTAGCGCGAATAAATCTAGAAGCGGTTCGACAAGGTAATCGCAAAGTGCGTGATGTCTTCTCCGCCGCTCGATCTCAGCAGCGGGCCGGCTCGGATGTAGGTTAGCGATCCGGTGACCGACGCCTTCGGGGTGATCTGGTTCTGATATTCGATTGAGATAATCTTCCCAATCGCGCTATCGCTCGGTCCATCGGCAAAGCCAAGCGGGACATAGGGCACGGCGTAGACGTCGTCGCCCGGTTCCAGCCGCTCGATCAGGCCCGCCGCAATTGCAAGGGTTGAAGCGCTTGTGAGCTCAAGATCCGAGAAAACCTGCACGTCCCATGAGTTTGTCGGTGCCAGTGTGGCTGAGGGCGAGTAATAAGTGAAACGCGGATAGATCGCGCTAAAGGTCTGCAGTGAAGGATCGTCCGGGTCCTTGTCTCCCGAGACGACATTGCCTCGCAGGCCGACATCCAGCCGCCTGCCCGGCGTTGAAACCGGCCGGGAGATTTCCCAGCCTGCGCCCCAGGCTTTCAGCGGCGCACTCTCGAACTGCCCAAACTGATAGATCAGTTCAATATTTCCCGTCCAGCCGGCCACGTCGCCGAATATTCGGCTTCCAATGGAGTGCCGTTCTTCGCTTCCAGCGCCTTGCGCCCAGCGCGCCTGTTCATCCTTCCGGCCAAAGTAATAGAGGTCCGCATGCAGGGTGCCGGCGACATCCAGATTTGAGAGGTATCCGCCCCAGAATCCTTCCGAATAGTCAGTCTGATCGTCGAAAGATCCAAAGGAACCCTTGACGGGGCGCAGGGCAAAAAGGCTCAATCGGACATCGCCCCGGCTGGCAGACAAAGAAACGCCGTCAAATGAGCGAATTGCGTTTGGCGCCTCCCGGCCAGCATTCAGCCGGCTTTGTCCCTGCGGGTTACGCTGACGCCCGAGCCGCACATCCCAGTCCCACGCGGCGAAAGCCTCGGTGTAGGACAGGTAAGCCTGCAGGATATCGCCGTGATTGCGGTCGGTTCGTCGCGGTCCAGGCGAGCGGCCTGCCTCATCATAATATCCAAGCTCCAGAACGGCGCTGAACCCCGAGCTGTGCTTTGCAGAAGCCTTGCCCGTCGCGCGATACTGCAGCGACATGAAGTCTTCTGCAGCCTGCAAGCCGAAAACGGGATTGTCGTAGCCGTCGACGCGAAGTCTCGTTGCTCCCTCCAGGTCGACCGACCAGTCTTGCGCCTCTGCGACCGCAGGGCTTATGAGCGAGCCGCATGCGATCAGGGGGGCGAGAAAGTGGCGCGGGGCTCCTAAACGCCTGCGACCCATTATCTATTTGGTCTCGGTCTCGGAGAAGAAGGTCCGCATTTCGCCGGCCAGGAAGTCCGGCTTTTCTTCCGGGATCAGATGACCTGCATTGTCGATCACGCCGCCGCGGGCGCTATCGGTGATGAAGCTCATCTGCGCATGGGTGACCGGAACGCCATGTTGGCCGCCCCAGGCCATGATCGGAACGGTGATCCCGGCATCGCCGAGGGCCCGTAGCTGGCGGGCGGTCTCGAAGGTGGCGCGATACCAACCTACGCTTCCGGCGATCCCGTTCTCGGTGCGAAGGCTGTCGGCGTAAATGGCGCGGTCCTCTGCGGTGACCGCATCGGGATTTGGCGCGTGCATAAGCGGCACGAACCAATCGACGAACTCCTGCTCCTTGCCATCAACGAGGGTTTCGGCAAGTCCCGGTGCGGAGTTGAAGCCGAAGTGCCAGTAGCCGCCATAGGTCTCTTCACGGTAGACCGTGAACTCATCGAGGTTGTAGCCGACCAGCGGTTCGTCCAGATATGTCAGCGAATAGCTTCGGTCCGGATAAGTGCCCGCAAAGGCGAGCGCGACCAGCGCCCCCATATCATGCCCGACAATGTGGGCCCGGTCCTTGCCAAAATGATCGAGCACGCCGGCGATGTCCGCGGCCATGTTCACAGCGTCATAGCCGGCTTCCGGTTTGTCGCTGCCGCCATGTCCGCGCATGTCGGGGACGATCACGAACCAGTCATCAGTCAGTAGCGGCGCCAGTTTCCGCCAGGTGTGCGAGGTTCCCATCCAGCCATGCATGAGGACGACGGCTTCTGCTTCCGGATCGCCATAGGTTGCAACATTGTACGCGATGCCGTTTGTCGGAATGGTCTCGGACGGCTTGCCCTGCGCCACCGACTGGCAGCCCACAATCGCGAGAAAACAGACAGCGGCGGATAGTCTTAGGAGGTTCGTCATGGATTGGCTTTCTGTGAGGCTTACTGGCCGGGCTGTTTCGGCAGGTTTGCCATGATGTATTCGACGCCCCACTGAAC
>NZ_JBARZC010000282.1:0-7163 GCF_049649345.1 Henriciella sp.
CTTCATGCCGGACCGGCTGGTATTACTCCGTTGGCTGTTCCGGTACGGCGCCTGGTTCAACCCGGACGATGCCCCACAGACCATTCTGGTTACCGAAGGACGCAAGATCCTTGAACAGATAGTCTCCTGGCACTGCGAACGGTCCGCCGGCTCTGGTCATGATGTTCCATGCCGCAGATGGCATGATCATGTCCTGGGAAGCCTTGAAGCGCTGGTACTCATTCTCACCCATCACGTCGGCCGGGGCGTCGACCGAAAGGAACGGTTCTTCCTTCCAGTTGTGACCCAGGATGCCGAGCGTCGTGTTCCGGGCATAGCCGACCGGCATGATCACGCGGAAGCGCATGTCATCACCAGGCTCTGCACGGTAGACAGGCGTCTCCGGATCCGTGCCGCCGACCAGCGTGTTCGAGTAAGCCCGATACATGTTGGTGATGGAGGCAAGGCCAGGCCCGTGATCGCCGCCACCAAGGCCCCAGTCCGCACCCGCATTGAAGTTGAAGCGGAACCAGAGCGGCTCTGTGCGGTAGTTGATCGCAGCAGCGCCGGCATCATGAGCATCCTCGGGGACGCCGAAGCCTTCGCCCGCAATGTTCTCGACAGGGCTGCCATCCTTGTAGCGCAGGTTCACTGCCTTATGGAACACCATGGCGAAGTCACGGAAGGTCTCGCCATTTTCCATCGTCACAGTGGCCTGCATACGGGTGTCTGGATCTTCGACCCAGGTCGAGCCTGCCGGCATCACATGGATCGCGCCGAACATGCCCTTCTGGCCCTGCTTGATCCAGTCAGCTGGCTGGATATTCACCCCGCCAAGCTCGAGCGGACGGTCGACCATGTTGAACCGGTTGCCGGTCAGGGCACCATAGTTGCCCGATCCACGGCCACCCGTACGCGGCTCAAGTTCGATATCGCCAGCATAGTAGCGATAGGTCCGCGAACCGCCGGGTGAGATCGTCTGGGTCGGGTTAACGCCGACATTCATGCCGTCCGACTGCGAGATGTCGTATTCCAGCTTCTGGGTATGGAAACCGACATGGCTCGAGGCCCGGATCAGATTGTTGTTGAAGGTCGTCGAGCCTTGCGGGCTGTTGCGGTCACGGATGACTGTATAGTGCTGCGTCACGAAGGATGCGAGATCCGGCGTGAGCTCAGGCAGGCGGTTGCGAACGGTCACGTTCACACAGTCGCCGGCATGCACCCGAAGGACGAGCGGCTCGAAATCATGGTCGTCCGCAACCTTGACCGGGCAGTTCGTATTGGTGATGCCCCCAAACTGCTCGCTGCAAAGCGACTCTTCGATCGGTGACGACGGATCCGCGATGAGGTCTTCCGTCGGCAGATAGACCAGCGCCGTCGGATCGTGCAGTGGACCGCGTTCACCGTTCGACAGCTGGTGGCCGCGCGTATTGTAGAACAGGGTCCCACCAAGCCACTCCGGCATCGCACCGACGTGCATCCTTGCCGAGCTGTCACGCGGGATCCGCCGCGCTGTGCCAGGCACGTACTTCGTCACATCGTTCACCGCGACAGCCGTCACGTCGAAGTTCGAGACAGGCGCATCAGCCGGGCAGACACCGACATAGTCCTCGCGATTCTCGATCGAGAGCGGCAGATCACGCTGATTGTTCGGCAGGCTTGCCAGGTCAGGTTGCGCCTTGTCATAGGAGCGGATCACGCCCCATGTGCCGGTCCACAGACCTTCCTGCGAGCCGTCCCAGAGATACATATAGTCCGAGACACCCGTCACTTGCCCAAGATCGCCAATGATCGAGGTTGCGAAAGTGGCCTTCTCTGCCAGAGCGACCTGGAAGACGCTCCGCCAGCTTGTGTGCTCACTCTCGCCCCAGCCGCCGCCGCCTTCGAGCCATTTCAGGCCGTTCAGAACCGTCGAGTGCTCGTGTTCGTGGGCACCGGCCTGGATCTTCACACGGACGATGTCACCGGCATTGGCCCGGATGATCGGGGTGAACGGGTCACCCGGACGAACATCATTGGTCATCGCCGGATAAGGCGTATTGCCAAGCGCGGTATTGAAGTCAGGCAGGGCCCGGTCCGTACGCGTCTGAAGCGCGAAGGCGAGGTCGCCGCCAAGTCCGTCAGCCTGCATGCCAGGCTTGCCGTCCGGTCCGATCTTGTTCGGATCGTAGACGCGGTAGCCGACAGGCTCATTGCGGTAGTTGATGACGAACGTACCAATGTCTGCCGCGGAAACCGCTTCAGGACATGGACGCGGAACACCACCGGGGCAGAGCGACAGGAGCCGTGCAGCATCCGGGAACGGAGCCGAGCCACGGACAGACGGGTTCAGCGCGTAGCGGAAGCTGTCTGACGTAGCGGGCGCCACATTGCCGTCTGCATCGCGGCCGACATAGACACCGGCATTGTAGGCGTGGGCAAAGTCCTGCGCCTCCATGTAGAACTCGCGATAGGAGTCATCGGTGCCGTCGCCGTCCAGATCGCCTGCCAGGATCATTGCCTGCCAGGAGGTCGGGCCGCCATCATGACGCGTATAGAGCGGTTCACCCGTCTCATTGTGCTGCCATTCGGAATCGGCCGGGTTGATCAGCAGCGTGGCATAGAGGCCGATCTGCTGGTGGGTCGACGGGCCGAAATGGTCGTGCGTGAAGGTCACGCCGAGACCGCGGTCCATGCCGTCCACATTATGCAGCGGATCCACGAACCAGCGCTGGGTCACGGTGCGGGCACCGAGATACTCACCGCCTTCGCCTGCCCCGAAATACGGGTGCGGCAGGGCTTCGAGCAGGGCGTCGCCCGTATCGTTCTCGAGCACGTAGCGGTTGATCGCAGTGATGCGTTCCTGCACCGTTTCTGCACCAAGCGCGCCGTCTTCATAGTTCCAGCCATTGGCCGACCCGTCAGCAGACACGAGGTCCCATTTCGGAAGGTGGATGTGCTGACCGATAATATCGGTTGGCGTGGTCACCTGATAGTCGTCGAGCATGTAGAACTCGGGGACCAGATTGGTCTGATAGTAGTTGGCGCAATCATACGAATTAAGGCGCATGATGAATGGCTCGGGCGGACGCGTCTTGTTCAGCGTCGGCTCGACATCATCCCATAGCGTGATGATACGCTGTTGCGGATAGTGGTCGCCGGCCTTGTTGAACACGACATCGAGCTGGATGTTCGCCGCCTTGTAGACACGCGGATTGTCCGCGCCATAGGTCGGCGTATGCTCGTTCGCCATTTCGCCATAAGCGCCAGAGAAGAACTGGCCAGCCTGTCCGGTGACAAAGAGGTCGCCCTCATCATCCATGCAAGGCTCGAAGTATGGCGCACCTGGCACAGGAAGCTGACCGTTCGTGCGATAGCTGTCCGGCTCGAATGTGCCGTCCATCAGCAGCCGCGTCGTGTCGTGATAGCGGGTCGCATGGAAGGCCATCGCCGCCCGCTCCACATCTGTGCCGTGCTCGGGCAGATACACTGCCTTGGCTGACTCGATATGCTTTTCGAAGCTGAAGCGCGATTCCACCGAATGGGTCAGGCCACCGGCCGCATAACCATCGAGATAGTGACGTGGCAGGCCGCCATCCCAGCCGCCCGCTGTCGGGTCGGTTGGATTTTCAGCCATGTCGAGTGGTGGGGTCGGAATACGCTGACCCACAGCCCCTTCGATGCCGCCAATCCAGAACGGGTAGCCCGGATTCTTCAGGCCAGTCGGATTGAGCTGATTGTCGGGATCGATCGCGTCGAGCGATGCGAGCACAGGGCGCGTATCGATCAGCGCCGGATCTGTGTCCGAACGATCGATGACAGCCTGGCTGGATTCCGGTGAGCCATCGCCATCCTTGTCGACAGCGGCGACATGGACACGGCCTGGCATTGGCGGAAGCGCATTGCCGGGCAGCGGCACGATCGCCGGGATCGGCACACCTGCGATAATTTCGCCGTCAGGAAGCGCGCGCGATCCGGATGCCGGACGGCCTTCCTGCAGGGCGTAGGGGTTCTGGTGGTAGCCGTCTTCGCCGACCGACACGTCAAGCACGGTGCCGGCTTCGAAAACATCATGGTTACGCCACATGGCCCACATGCCTTGCGCGAAGTGCGGATAGAAGTGGCAGTGATAGATCGCATCTCCTGCGGTCTTGTTGCGGTTGCCGGAGCCGCCGAACGCAATCTCATAGGAATATGAAGCGCCCGGGCCGATGCCCTGCACGTCGAGATAGTTGGAATTGTCATCGTCCGGATTGGACAGCCACTGGTGGTTGTGCAGGTGGTAGACGTGAACTTCCTTCGGGCCTGCATGCAGGTTGCGGAATTTCACGAAGTCACCCGTGTAGGAGTGATGCACGTTCGCAGGATCGTCCGGATACTTCACATATTCTGCGCGGATCGAAGGATCGCGCGAGCAGAACGGGTCGCCCGGATGCGGCGAACAGAATTCAAGACCCGCATTGGCCGGCGTATCAACCAGCATGGCCGGGTCGCCAACCGAGTAGGATGACAGGAAGAACTCCTCATAAGAGCAGCTCAGACAGTCATGCATCGGGCCAACGCCAAGACGGTTGGCGATGACTTCAGAGCCGATGCCGCCAGACGCGGCATTGATCATGAAATTGTCGCCCACGCCGTGCAGCGTGTGCTCGAAGATCGGATCCTCGAACCAGCCAGGGAAGGCCTGCTTCGAGACCATCTCGTCAGAGAACAGAGCCACGAACTCGCGATACGCTTCGAGGCGGTTCGGAACCGCCGGATTACGCGCACCTTCCGATTCAAGCGGATAGACCGACGGATCGAAGGAGCCGTCTTCGTTCGGGCCGGTGATAATCGCGTTGATGTCGGAATTGACAATGATATCCCAGCGCGTGTCGATCATGTTGAGGATCGGCATGCGTGCCTTGCCCTCTTCTTTCCACGGGCTTCTGTTGGGGTAGCGGGCCTCATAATCGATGATCGGATGGCCAGAGGCCGTGGTGCCGATCGTCGCGAGGCGGAGGTCTTCCTCGGTGACTTGGCTGCGATAGAACTTCGCGCCGCGCGGCTGAACCGTGACCGCGCCGAACAGGCCGTTACCGATATTGCCGCCAGCGCCTTCGCCGCCAAAAGCGGTCGCCGTCGACACGATGAGGTGGGAGCCCTCATCGGCGGCGTAGAAGGTGTAGCGCTTGGCCTGACCGGGTTGAGCGGTCGAGTTGCGGTTCTTGCCGACATAGGACGAGGTGTCCTGGATCTGGTCGACGACGTTCATGCCGACAGGCGTGAAGCCGGCCGTCCGGTCCACAACCTGATCATTGATCGTCATCACGGCAGGGTTTGCGTTATTCGGATTGTCGATAAAGCTCAGCATGTTCTCGAAATGAACTTGCAGGCAGTCGCCCTGCCGCACGCGAAGAATCAGAGGCCGCGGCCGCTTGTCCTTGCGCAGTTCGACGAAACCCGGAATGAGCACGCCGCCCTGCGACTCTGGCTTGCCGTCAAACTTGCTGACGACATCCGAGCGAAGGGCATACATCATGCCGTTCACATTCTGCGCACCCATGCGATTGAACATCATCGGCTGATCGAGCGCGACGACTTTCGCCTTCACGGTCCGTTCGCAAACGGCGTCCTGTGCAAGTGCTGATGTTAAAGGTGCTGCAAAGGCAGCAATACCGGCGATCGCCAGCTTAACCAAGCGGTCCATAACGTCCCCCTCCCATGGAATGACGCTGCAAAAAAATTGTCCCCACGCACAATGTCCCTAAGGTGCGCTTCGTGTATCATTACGCAAATGTTAGGCATCCGTCCAGACAAAATGAACAAAAAGTTACAATTTATTTTCAATTGCCGGGACCGCCTGACAGTCCACCGCTAATCGCAATAATTATTACAGGTACAGCTTTTCGTCAGAACTGGGCTTTCGGCTGCGCTGAGAAATTCGGCTGATAAAATTCACCTGCAGAACGTGCCGTACGGCCGTGGTGATCGGTGATTCGCCGCATGCACGAACGCATGATGACGGGTCCGTCAGAGCACATTTTCGTATTGCTTGGCCGCTGGCGCAAAGGCGGGTCGGGCGGTGAACTGGAGCCGCTCGCCCTTGCCCGAGGCACGCAGCGATATGATCGCCGGGAGCGTGCCGCTCGGCCGCCAGGCCGGCTTCCAGGCGATCGAGGTGTCGGTGGAACTGGTGCCATAATAATTGAACCGGACGCTATCCATGCAGTCGAGCAATACCCGGCTGACACGCTCGCCTGACGGGTAGCCATATACCGGCGTCACATCGGCCCAGTGGAGAACAAGATCGGTCTTGCCTGAACAGGTTTCCGATTTCCGGGTCTCAAGCACGAGGCGCGAAAAGCCACCATCCTTCGGTCCGGCCTGTCCCGCCACGACAAAGCTCAGCCGCTCGCTCGCGCCTGAAAAAAGGGTTTCGGGCTCTGCATTCATCGCATTGTCCGGAATGGCAAATTCCAGCCAGGTCATCGCAACCTGAAGCAGGCGTGCCTGCTCCTGCTCGGCATCGAGCTTTTCAGACGAGATCCACATCCGCGAGCCGGTCTGGATGGCCCCGAAGAGCGACGCGGAAATCAGCGCCGTCAGCGTCAGGCCGATCAGGGTTTCCAGCAGCGAGAAGCCGGCCTCGCGCCTCGCGCTTCGCGGGCACTGTCTGAGACGCGGCGCCCTCATCCCTCACTCCGCGGGAAGATCTCGACTTTCCAGCGCAAGGTGGTCGCGGTCTGCCGGCGCCCGAATGTGTCCGTCACCACGCCGGTAATCTGGCACAGCCCGTCTTCGGGCTCTTCTACACGCAGTGACCACTCATACCCGTCCGGTGTAGTCCCGGATGTCTCGCCGGGCGCATCGAGCCGGGCCTCGACTGTCGACATGAGCTGGCCGAGAAATTCTGCGGTCTGCTGGCTGGCCTGCGCGCGCACTTGCGAGCGGCTGCTGAGCGAATAGCTTTGCAGGATGGCGACCACGGACAGGCTGAAAATGGCGAACGCGACCAGCGTTTCCATCAGCGTGAAGCCGGCATCTGAGCGTCGCTGTGTCATGGGTCCGGCGTCTCGCGCTGGATCGAGCCTGTCAGCCAGTCGATGACGACCGTCTCGCGCCGGGTGCCTGAGAACACTTCGATCGTGCCGCCGCTGGATGTGCCGTTCTGGAAGAACAGCACCCGGCCGCGCCCGGCCGAACTGGCAGAGATGACATTGGCC
>NZ_JBARZC010000283.1:0-1762 GCF_049649345.1 Henriciella sp.
CTCGCCGGCCTCGCCCTGCTGGGCGCCTGCGCCACGGCGACGCCATATCAGGCCGCAACGTCGAATGATCGCGGCTATTCGGACCAGCAGATCGAAGCCAATCGCTATCTGGTCAATTTTTCGGGCAACAGCCTGACAGACCGCCAGACGGTGGAGACCTATCTGCTCTACCGGGCAGCCGAGCTCACCGTTCAGAACGGCTATGACCATTTCCGCATGGTGCGCCGGGCCACCGACGCAGATTCGAGCTTTGTGCCGGTCGGCGGCAGCTATGATCCGTATTATTCCTATTTCAGCCCGCGCTACCGCTTCTACGGGCCGCGCGGCCGGCTGGTTCGCGGTTATCCCTATCACTGGAGCCATTGGGGCTTCCATGACCCGTATTGGGGTTCGCCCGCAGAATATCGCGAAGTGACCCGCTTTGACGCTTCGGCTGAAATTCTGATGGGCACCGGTCCGAAGCCGGATGATCCGGCCTATTTCACCGCCGATGAGGTGATGATGAACCTCGCTGGACAGATCCTGCTGCCTCAAAGCTAGGCGCCAGCGGCCACGGCCATTCCGCTTCAATTTTTTTGATGTTAGCCTCCCCTGTTCAAAGGGGAGGCTTTTTTCATGGCGGGGGATGAAATGACGGGTGGGTGCGCCTGCGGCAAGGTCCGCTACCGGCTGACAACCGAACCGATGATCACGCATTGCTGCCATTGCAGACGGTGCCAGCAGGAGACCGGCTCTGCTTTTGTCATCAACGGCGTCATCGAGATGTCCGCGATCAACCATCTCGGCGAGGCGCCGGAAACAATTGGGACACCCACTGACAGCGGCCAGCCCCAGCTGATTGACCGCTGCCCGAACTGTCATGTTGCCGTCTGGAGCCAGTACACCATGGGGCGGGGAAGGGGCGTGTTCGTGCGTCTCGGTACACTCGATGCTCCGGATGCCATCGCGCCGGATGTCCACATTTACACAAAAAGCCGGCTGCCCTGGGTGACGCTCACTGATGACAAGCCGCAATTCGAGGAATTTTACCCCAGCCGGGACGTGGTCTGGCCAGAAGGCTCACTGGCGCGCTGGTCAGCGATGATGAAAGCCTGAAGGCGTGACGCCCGCGCCTGCCACGTCTAGACTGAAACGACGATGCCGAAACGCCGCCGCCTAGTCTTCCCACCGAGATCGTTGAAGCCGATCCTCACCTATGGCGCGCTGCTGGCGGGCGGGGCCGCGCTGTTGCAATGGCTGGAATACAAGCGTCTTGTGGTGTCGCATTCCGGCGATATCGGCATGGCCCTGCTGGCCGCGCTTTTCCTGGGATTGGGCATCTGGGTCGGCGCGCAATTGTTTGCCAGGCCGCGCCCGGCTCACCCGATCGAAGAGGGGAACCCTGCCGCCCTGGCAACGCTTGGCATCAGCCCCCGCGAGTTTGAAGTGCTCAGCCTGATCGCGAAGGGGCTTTCTAACAAGGACATCGCGCGTCGGCTTCACATCTCGCCAAACACGGTGAAAACCCATGTTGCCCGGCTTCTGGACAAGCTGGACGCGCGTCGACGCACTGAAGCCATTTCGCGCGCGCGAGCGCTTGGTCTTATGCGTTGAGATATCCCCCAGACAGGTCATTTCGCGAAAATCACCCTTTCGGGCGATTGTCCGGCCGAGCCGCAGCTGCGTGATAGACGCCTGACCAGACAAGGGAAACACCATGCTCAGTCTTATATTGAAAGCCGGCCTCGCCTGCGGCCTGATCGTCGGCACTATACTCTTCATC
>NZ_JBARZC010000284.1:0-2009 GCF_049649345.1 Henriciella sp.
GAGGAACACATAATGGCTACACTGACATCGAAAGAATGGGCGCTCGCGAAACGTCCCGTGGGCATGCCGCAGCAGGCAGACTTCTCAATGAAAGAGGAGAGCATCGGCGAGCCGAAGGATGGCGAAATCCAGGTCAAGAACAGCTGGATGTCGGTCGACCCCTATATGCGCGGCCGGATGTATGATCGCGAAAGCTATGTCCCGCCCTTCCAGATTGGCGAGACGCTGACGGGCGGCGCTGTCGGCAAGGTCACAGCCTCGGCTCATCCTGACTATTCAGAAGGCGATCTCGTCGTCTCCATGGCCGGCTGGCGCGAAGCCTGGACGGCCAAACCTGAAGAAATGATGGCCAACAAGGTGCCGCAGACCGGCCTTCCTGACTCGGCGCTGCTTGGCGTGGCAGGCATGCCGGGCCTTACCGCCTATGCCGGCATCCTGCGTGTAGCAGACCTCAAGGAAGGCGATGTCGTCTTCGTTTCGGGCGCAGCCGGCGCTGTCGGCTCGACCGTCGTCCAGATCGCCAAGATCAAGAACTGCACGGTTATCGGGTCTGCGGGTGGCGCCGAAAAATGCAATCTGGTCAAGGAGTTGGGCGCTGATGAAGTCATCGACTACAAGCAGCATGAGTCTTACGAATCGCTCGTTGGTGCGCTCAAGGCCGCAGCCCCGAAAGGCATTGATGTCTACTTCGACAATGTTGGCGGTGATCACCTCGAAGCGGCGATCGAATGCGCCCGCCCAATGGCCCGTTTTGCCGAATGCGGCATGATCAGCCAGTATAATGCGACTGAGCCCGTTCCGGGACCGCGTAACATTATACAGGTCGTGGGCAAACAGCTGAGAATCCAGGGTTTCATTGTCTCCACCCACACTGATATGCAGCCCCAATTCCTGCAGGACATGGCAGGCTGGATTCAGTCGGGCAAGATGAAGTTCGAGGAGACCGTCATGGAAGGTATCGAAACCGCCCCTGACGCCTTCCTCGGTCTCTTCAGCGGCAAGAATAAGGGCAAGATGCTCGTCAAGCTCGGCTGACCCCTGCCACAGATTAGTGGAGCAAACCATGGCGCGCCTGTTTGACGCGTACATAATCGTAGACTGGAGCGCCGCCAGCAAACCGGCACAGGGCGCCAATTCGATCTGGATTGGCGTCCTTGCGCGGGATGCGCGGCTGAAATTTCATTTCCAGGCGGCCAATCCGTCGACGCGGCTTGCTGCGCGCGACATTATTGGCAACCTCGCCGAACGGTTCACCTCGCGCGGCGATAAAGTACTGATCGGTTTTGATTTTAGCCTCGGCTATCCGGCGGGGACAGCCAAAGCTGCTGGCATCGCCAAGGATGGAGAGCCGGCCTGGAAATCCATGTTCGGCCATCTCTCTGCCAAGCTGAAGGACAAGACCGACAATGCAAACAAGCGTTTCGCCATTGCGGCAGGGCTGAATTACGCGATCTCAAAAGGCCCACACCCGTTCTGGGGCGCGCCCGCCCGCGACCAGATCACGACGTTGTCGGGTAAGAAGGGCGATTTCTCTGATTCTGCCCTTCCCGAGTACCGGATCGCGGAAACCCATGTGCGCGACAATTTCAAGTCGAAACCCAAATCGGTCTGGCAACTTTATGGGGCGGGCTCTGTCGGCAGCCAGTCGCTTCTCGGTATTCCGACCGTTCAGGCCCTGAGCGAGCGCCTTCCCAAATCAAAGATCTGGCCGTTCGAGACCGGTTTTCAGCCGCTCGGTGAAGAAGCCCTCGAGGACACTGATATCGTCTTCGCTGAGGTCTACCCCTCGATCGTGGAAGCCTCGCCGAAGCCCGGCCAGGTGCTCGACGAAGCGCAGGTTCATGCCCTCGCCCACCACTATTATACACTAGACGAAGCGGGAAAACTGGGCGCGCTGTTTGGTCCCCCGGAAGGCCTCGAAAGCACGGATATTGCCAAGATAACCACAGAAGAAGGATGGATTCTGCTGAAATAGCCCGTGGTTATTGGGTTTTCGGGCTATTTACCCC
>NZ_JBARZC010000285.1:0-3930 GCF_049649345.1 Henriciella sp.
CGGTCAGGCAGACACCAGAATGCATGATGGATGCGCCCATACTGATTGCATCGACAGGATAGGACGACTCGACGCGCAGCCTGCGAAGGCCGTTGCGGTCTTCGGCGCTAACAATCTTGCCGATATCGGTCACCAGTCCAGTAAACATCCGGCCCTCCTCACGCGTCCATATATGAAGGATGCGCGTCTACTCCAATTACTGACGCCGGGGCATGAGACGAATTGTTCAGGCCGGGTCCCAGATTTCGAGGCTGTCGCCATCGATATCCTCGCGTCCGGCGAGGTGCCAGCGAGAGGTCTGACCCATCTCGCTGAGGCCAAGCGCAGCGATAGAGGGTAGCCCATCTCCACCGATAATGATCGGTGCCCGAAACCAGTAGATCCGGTCAACCAGGCCTTCGCTGAAAAAGCTCGCCGCCAGCTTGCCACCCCCTTCAAGGAAAATTCGGTCGAGGCCTTCTGCCCGCGCGCGCCGGACAAGCTCTTGGGGAGAGACCTGGCCTGTTTGACCGCCCACCGCCCATGTCTCCACTGCTGGATTGCCGTAGGCGGCCTCCTGAGGCGTCTGAGCGTGCGCGAGGATGACACGGCCAGCAGATGTCGATCCGACCAGTCTCGACGCATCAGGGGTTCTCAGGCGGCTATCGGCGACGATGCGTGCGGGTTGTGTATCTGGTAGCGGGACCGTCCGCGCCGTGAGCAGAGGGTCATCCGCCAGCACCGTTCCGATGCCAACCAGCACCGCATCATGCTCTGCCCTGAGCTGGTGAGACCGCGCGCGGGACCTGGAATTGGTGATCCACTGGCTCGTGCCATTAGACAAGGCGATTTTAGCGTCAAGCGAGGTCGCGATCTTCAGGCTGACGGACGCCCGCGCTGTCACGCTTCGTCTGAGCCTTCTTCGAGCGCCGAGGATTCAATGAACCGCGCAAAATCACTGGGGTCCTTGAAGTCCTTGTAGACGCTTGCGTACCGGACATAGCCAACGGGATCGACGGTTTTCAGCGCTTCCATGACGAGTTCCCCGATGTCTTCGGACCCGACTTCGGTCTCGCCGCTGCTTTCGAGCTTGCGGACAATGCCGGAGACAAGCTGCTCGACGCTTTCATCGCCGACAGCGCGTTTGCGAAGGGCGATCGTGACGGACTTGGCGACTTTCTCGCGGTCGAAAAGCGCGCGCTTGCCATCCCTTTTGACGACCACAATATCGCGAAGTTGCACGCGTTCGAATGTGGTGAACCGCCCGCCGCAGACTTCGCAGGCGCGGCGCCGGCGCACAGCTGTATTGTCTTCAGCGGGCCGGGAATCCTTTACCGCCGTATTCTCAGCTGTGCAGAAGGGGCACTTCAAGTCAGGCTCCCAAGCCGTTGTAGATCGGGAAGCGGGCCGTGAGGGCCTTCACTTCTTCGCGGATACGCGTTTCAACGCCTTCAGAATCGCCCTGCGCCACGGCATCAACAATCTGGCCGATCCACTCGCCGATCTGGCGGAACTCGTCTTCTCCGAAGCCGCGTGTTGTACCGGCCGGAGAGCCTACCCGGATACCGCTTGTGATCATCGGCTTCTGCGGATCGAAAGGCACGCCGTTCTTGTTGCAGGTGATGAAGGCGCGGCCGAGCGCTTCTTCGGCATCCTTGCCGGTGACATTCTTGGGCCGCAGATCAATCAGCGCGACATGCGTGTCGGTCCCGCCTGAGACGAGATCGAGACCGGATGCCTTGGCAGCGCTAGCCATGGCGCGCGCATTGGAAACGACTTCAGCTGCGTACTGATTGAAGGCTGGTGACAACGCTTCACCAAAAGCGACCGCCTTGGCCGCAATCACGTGCATTAGCGGGCCGCCTTGTATGCCGGGGAAAACCGCTGAATTGACCTTCTTGGCAATGGTCTCGTCATTGGTCAGGACCATGCCGCCGCGTGGACCGCGCAGCGTCTTGTGGGTCGTGGTTGTTGCGACATCGCAATAGTCGAGCGGGTTGGGGTGGACGCCGCCAGCAACGAGCCCCGCAAAATGCGCCATATCGACAAGGAAGAACGCGCCGACTTCGTCTGCAATCTCGCGGAATTGCTTGAAGTCTATCTGGCGCGGATAGGCGGAACCGCCAGCAATGATCAGCTTTGGCTGGTGTTCGCGCGCCAGGTCACGAACCTGATCGAAATCGATCAGGTGATCGCTTTCACGTACGCCATACTGAACAGCGTTGAACCATTTGCCTGACTGGTTGGGTTTTGCACCGTGGGTGAGGTGACCGCCGGCATCAAGGCTCATGCCGAGGATCGTGTCTCCCGGCTTGATCAGCGCCTGGAAGACCGCCTGATTGGCCTGGCTTCCGGAATTGGGCTGAACGTTGGCGAATCCACAGTTGAACAGCGCTTTCGCCCGCTCAATCGCCAGATTTTCGGCCAAATCTACATATTGGCAGCCACCATAGTACCGCTTGCCCGGATAACCTTCGGCATACTTGTTCGTGAGGATGGAGCCTTGCGCTTCAAGCACGGCTTTTGAGACGATATTTTCCGAGGCAATAAGCTCGATTTCATGCTGCTGGCGCGACTGCTCCTTGCCGATCGCTGCAGCAAGTTCCGGGTCGGTCTCGTTTACGCTTGCGGTAAAGAAGCGGGCTTCGTCAAAATTCGCGCTTGTCGCAGAATCGGGCATGGCGGCACTCCTGTGGCTGAGCTCGCTCCCGTTTAAGCGTCATCGCCACATCGAGCAAGACAGCGCTGCTATAGGTGTCAGTTGAATTTAGCTCAGGCGGCCTGTTCGAGACCGAGCTGTTTCCAGACAGCAAGAATAGACGCTACCAATTCATCCATCATGGCCTCATCGTGGACAGGGCCCGGTGTGAAGCGGAGCCGTTCTGTGCCGCGCGGAACCGTCGGATAGTTGATAGGCTGCACGTAGATGCCAAAATCAAAGAGCAGCGTGTCAGATAGAGCCTTGCATTTTTCGGGATCGCCAACGAGCAGCGGCACGATATGGGTGACGCTGTCCATGACCGGCAGGCCGGCGGCTCTGAACTTCTCCTTGAGAAGCTGCGCGTTCGCCTGATGCTGCTCGCGCAGCTTAACGCCCTCTTCGGATCTGAGCTTGCTGACGCTGCGGAGCGCCCCTGCCGCCATCACCGGGCATGTGGATGTGGTGAAAATAAAACCGGAGGCCATGGAGCGGATCGCATCGACCATGGTGCTGTGACCGGCAATGTAACCACCCATTACGCCATAGGCCTTGCCGAGCGTGCCTTCGATGATATCGACGCGGTCCATCAGGCCGTCGCGCTGGGCCACGCCCGCACCTTCGTCGCCATACATGCCGACGGCATGCACTTCATCGAGATAGGTGAGAGCATCGAACTCGTCCGCCAGATCGCAAATTTCCTCGATCGGGCCGATATCACCGTCCATGGAATAGACGCTCTCGAAGGCGATGAGTTTCGGCCGCTCAGGGTCGTCATTTTCCATCAGCGCCCGAAGGTGGCCGACGTCGTTGTGACGGAAGACCCGGCGTTCTGCTCCGGACCGGCGAATGCCTTCAATCATCGAGGCATGGTTCAGGGCATCTGAATAGATGATCAGGCCGGGCAGGATTTTGCCAAGCGTCGACAGTGTGGCCTCATTGGCGACATAGCCAGAGGTAAACAGAAGCGCTCCGCTCTTGCCGTGAAGGTCTGCGAGCTCGCGCTCCAGATCGACGTGATAGCGCGTCGTGCCTGAAATATTGCGCGTACCACCCGAGCCGGCACCAAAGCTGTCGATCGCCTGATGCATGGCGTCGAGCACATCGGGATCCTGTCCCATGCCGAGATAATCATTTGAACACCAGACGGTGATCTCGCGTTCGCCATCCTCAAACCGCGCCGTTGCCTTCGGAAAGCGGCCGCGATGGCGCTGCAAGTCGATAAAGACCCGGTAGCGGCCTTCTTCGTGGAT